>PWHO01000102.1 GCA_003555385.1 Bacteroidales bacterium | reverse complement strand
TCATACAATGCTGTTGCATCGTTGTTTCTTGCAGCAATGACTGCTTTCAGGTAAGCAACCTGGGCACATTCGGGTGCGCAGTTCAGGGTGTTTACAGCCTGGGTTTCATTGCCTGCCATGAGTTGGGCCAGTGCCACATTAAACTTGCAGGTATGTCCGGAGAATGAGTTCAGGGCAGCCTGGTAGTCACCTTTCCTGATTTGGGTCACGCCAATGTTGTAGTCGGTATCAACGCCTTGTGCCTTTGCTGCTTCAAACATCGACATGGCGTTTTCTTCATCATATTCCCATGCCGCGATCACGCCCATGTTGTTTTGTACATGACCGTTGCCCGGGGCAAGCTGATTGGCTCTTTCCAGGTATTCAGCCGCTTGTTCCGCATCGCCCTGCTCAAGCAGGATCACAGCAGCGTTGTTGAACCCTTTGTAGCTTCTCGGGAACAGCTCCTGGGCTGAACGGTAAATGGTCAGCCTGGTTTGTGCGTTGTCAGTAAGTGTGGCAGCAAAAAGCAGTTCCTTCTCATCAAGCTGTGAGGGATCGCTCAGGGCTAGACCTGAGATCTCCTCGTGTGTAAGCTTGGGCTCATAGGCATGTACAGTGATTTCAGCACGACGCAGAGGCTCGAGTAATTTTTCGATTTCCTCATAGATCAGCGTCATGTCTTTGATTCTTCTTTCACGCTCTGCCGGGGCGATCTGCGAATTGATCACGTTGGCGATTGCCTGCTTGTCGGGCATGTCAGAAGCTTCCAGTTTAACCATAAACCCGTCAAAGTCTTCGCCTTTTGCTTCAACCCTGAGTTCGGGCATTTCCACCTCTTTGTCCTCAAAAAGACCGGTAATGTAGTCCTCGCCGGTTTCTGCGCGATCTTCTGACAGTTCCATGTTAAAAGCAACTTCACCTTCAGGGGAAGCCCATGCATCTACGTCAACCACTTTGAGTTCCCAGCCTCTCTGAATGAATTCCGTGAGGTCTTCAATTTTTTGCTGGGCCTCGTCAGCGCGGTTGAGATCAAGACGCCAGTTCAGATTATGGCGCATGTAGGCAAAGTAGATATCTGCAGACTTGGAGATAATCACTTCCTCCTCATACTCATGAGGTGCCAGTGATCCCGTGTGATCTTTTTTGATTCTTTGTGCTGTCATGATCATTCCATCTGCCACTTTTCTTTCGGGAAGTTCCCTTGCACTGTCTTCACGGCCTTCACGGTAAAGTTTCGCGCGCACGTAAAGTTCTGAGTTGAGCATGTCAGGGTTATAATCCACCACATTATTCATGTCGAAGTTGGTGGTCCGGTCACGATTAACCATAGTGCCTGTTGTGGTGGTTCTGTTTCCACGCAGCGTGACAGTTTCCAGCTCCATTTCGGTGTCCTGATATTTCAGTACAGGGGTGAGTTCCACCACCGCATTGCGGTGAAAATAGCCTTCACCAACCCGTCCGTCAATATTCGCGGCAACCTGTCCGCCATGGTTTTCCAGCGGGTTGGTTTCGGGGGTATAGCGAATTCCTTCGTCATAGTTCCTCGCCATTCTGTTCAGACCACAGCTGGCGAAGAGTCCCGCTGTAATCAAAACTACAGCTAAAAGCTTAAAGTTAATGTTTTTCATAAGTGCTTGTTTTGTATTGGTTAATCTTTTAATGGGTTAGAATGATTGTAGCCGTCATTGTACGCTACAAATATATAAAAAACTATCAAAACAATATGGGTTGTACGTATAGTCTGCTGAAAAAGTTTGTATTTTCTCCTTTTTTGATTCTGCGGTCATTTTTTTTGGTGATTATTGCCGGTTTTTCACGCTGGTTTTGCGGATAATTTTGCCCGGATGGATTTTACGGAGGATGTCCGGTCAAAAAAGTCACAACAATTTTGTGGATTTGGAAAATAGTTATAAATTTGCACTCCTTTTCAAAGGGACGTATTCCCTGAATAAAGTTGAGAACAAGTTCATGGCCCGTTCGTCTAGGGGTTAGGACGCCAGGTTTTCATCCTGGTAACAGGGGTTCGAATCCCCTACGGGCTACAAACAAAGGTAATAAAGAAATCATTTTAACGAGGCATTATGGCAAACCATAAATCAGCGAAGAAAAGAGTCCGTTCCGACAATGCAAAAAAACTGAGGAACAGGTATTATGCCAAAAGTACCCGTACAGCGGTAAGAAAAATACGTGGCATGGAGAGTAAATCCGAGGCAGAAAAAAGCTTGCCCCGGGTGATTTCCATGATCGATCGTCTGGCAAAGAAATCCGTGATCCATAAGAACAAAGCGGCCAACCTGAAGGGTAAGCTGATGCGTCACGTGAATCTTTTGCAATAGATATCCCGGGTGGCGGAGTTTTGTGAATTTGTAAAAAACGCATATTCCCGCCACGCGATTACGGCCCGTTCGTCTAGGGGTTAGGACGCCAGGTTTTCATCCTGGTAACAGGGGTTCGAATCCCCTACGGGCTACAAAAGGGACCTTTCACCGGAAAGGTCCTTTTTTTATACCTGATTGCTTCCTATATTTAATCCGTCTTAAAAAATAAGGAATGCAACGCAAAACAAAACTTTTTTATCCATCTGTCGCTTTAACCGGGATCAAAAGCTGGGCGGAAGATGACCGGCCCCGGGAAAAATTACTGACCAAAAGCCGGAAGGCATTGTCGGATGCCGAATTACTTGCCTTAGTCATTGGTTCCGGAACAGCCCGGATGTCGGCGGTGGAATTATCAAAAACGATACTGGGAAGCGTTTCCAATAACCTGGCTGAACTGGGCAAACTTGAAATTCCCGATTTGTTGCGTTTCCGGGGTATCGGTGAGGCCAAAGCCAGTAATATCATTGCCGTGATGGAATTGGGGAGGCGCCGCCGGCTTTCGGAAGGGCTTGAAAAAACAAGGATCAGTTGCAGCCGGGATGCATTTGAGATCATGCACCCGCTGATTGCGGATCTGTCATGCGAGGAGTTCTGGATCATGGTGCTGAACCGGGGGAACAGGGTGCAGCGCACAATCTGTGTGAGTGAAGGCAGTGTGGCAGGCACGGTGGCTGACCCGAAAAAAATTTTCAGACTTGCGCTGGAAAACAATGCCAGCGGAATTATACTTTGCCACAATCACCCCAGCGGCCAGCTGAAGCCCAGCCCGAACGATCAGCGCATTACCCGTCAGTGCAAAGAATCCGGAACTTTTCTTGATCTCCCTGTACTTGATCATCTGATCGTGGCCCATGAGCAGTATTTCAGCTTTGCCGATGAAGGTCTTCTTTAAGAACATTGCTTTGGCAAGACAGCGCAGAATTTCCGGGGTTTGTGTAAATTTACTTTTACCTTTACCTTCAGATATTAAACTCTGCGCGCATGATAGTGGTTTTTTGTCCCCGGATAACCCACAGGATTGAGTATGTGACCCGGCTGGTTATGGGTCGTTTGCTTCGATGCAAATGGCAGCTTACCGATGATCCGGAAGTTGCTGAGGCGCATAAAGGGCCGAAGATCATTTACGGCCGCGAAACAGCTGGAAGGGAAGGTTTGCATATTCCCGCCCATGGATTTTTGTCGGAAAGAGGCGTGCATTATTTTGTGCCCGAAGTCCGCCGCAGCAAAGGCCTCCCTTTATTGTTTCCTGTTGACCCTGACAGTGCCAAGCAAGGTCTTGATTTTGATCTGTTTTCCGCAGTTTTCTACCTGGTAAGCCGCTATGAGGAATACCTTCCACACAAAAAAGATATTCACTGGCGTTTTGATGCCACTGCTTCCTTTGCCTATAGGAATAATTTCCTGGACAAGCCCGTGGTAAACCATTATGCACTGCTTCTGAAAGAGAAGCTTCAGGAACTGTATCCTGCATGCGCGTTCACTGACCCTGCTTTCTCGTTTCTGCCCACTTATGACATTGATGTGGCTTATGCGTACAGGGGCAGGGGTGTTATGCGAAGCTTCCTGGGTGCAGTGCGGTCAGTTATGAGACTTGAATTTTCTGCTTTTTTCCAGCGCTTTCGTGTGTTGGCCGGAAAGGAAAAAGACCCTTTTGACACTTATGACCGGCAAGTGGAGTTATACAAACAAAGTGGTATCAGGGCGGTATATTTTTTTCTCTGCGGTGATTACGGGCCCTATGACAAAAATTTGCCCCATTATTCAGGGACCTTTTTCTCTCTGGTGAAAAGGATGAACGACTATGCACATACCGGAATTCATCCGAGCGTGGCCTCAACGAAGGATGATTCACTGATCGAACTGGAATTATCAAGGCTTGCCAATATTTTGCAACAGGAAATTTGCTGCAGCAGGCAGCACTATCTGATGATGGATCTTCCGGCCACCTATCAGCGCCTGCTCCGAAATAATATTACCCATGATTTTACCATGGGATACCCGAGTCAGCCCGGATTCAGGGCGAGTATCTGTACCCCCTATCCGTTTTATGACCTGGAAAGTGAAAGTGCCACCCCGCTGACCATTGTCCCATTTGCCGTGATGGACGGAACCCTTCGCGATTACCTGCAGCTTACGCCCGGTAAGGCCCTTGAGGTGATCCGAAAGCTGCTTGATGAAACAGTGCAGGTGGGCGGGATGTTTGTCAGTTTGTGGCACAACGATTCCCTGTCAGGGCGGGGTGACTGGCAAGGATGGGACAAAGTGTATGAAGAGATGTATCGTCTTGCATCCCTGAAACATAAAGACAATTATGATCCGTTACGTCAGGCACGATAACATCAATTTTGCAAAATGGGACCATTGCATTGACCATTCTGTGAACGGAATGTTTTATGCATACGCCTGGTACCTGGATATGACGGCAGACAGCTGGGATGCACTGGTAGAAGATGATTACCGCGCAGTAATGCCTCTTCCTTTCCGGAAAAAAGCCTGGATGAAATATGTCTACCAGCCTTTCTTTATTCAGCAGTTGGGTGTTTTCAGTACGTACAGGCTGAATGAAGAGGTTACGGAACATTTCCTGGAAGCCATCCCGCGGGAATTCCGGTTTGCGGATTTCAACCTGAATACCTATAACCTTTTGTCAGACCGACATCCCTCAATCGGGGGCAGGGGGGTTACGCACGAACTGGATTTAATTTTTCCTTATGGCCACCTGCAGGAGGGTTATTCGGCAAACACGCGGCGCAATATTAAAAAAGCACGGGCAAAGGAAGTATTTGTCACAAACGCCGGACGCCCTGAGGACATTATCCTGGCTTTCCGGCAGAACAGGGGCAAACTGGGAGTGCCATTTGCCGAAAAGGATTACCGGGTGCTCAAGCATTTAATCTACGCCGGTATGCACAAAGGGATGGTAAGCTTAAGATTTGCCTACTCTTCCACCAATGATTTCTGCGCCGGCATCGTGTTTTTCAGAAGCCATCACAAGGTGGTGCTGCTTTTTTCAGGGAGCACCCCGGAGGCCAGAAACAATGGGGCAATGAGCCTGCTGATTGATCATTTCATACAGGAATGCGCCGGCAAAGAGTTGGTGCTTGATTTTGAAGGTTCGGCTGATCCGGGTCTTGCCCGTTTTTATCGTGGGTTCGGATCAGAAGAATGCGTATTTTTGCGTATCATTATGAACAAAGTGCCATTTCTGCCAGAACCTTTACTGGATGGCTACCGCTGGATTAAAAATCATTGTAAACAACAGAAAAATGCCTAGAATCCGAGTTTTGGGAGATACTTCTTCCCTGTTGAGCCAGTATATTGCTGAAATGCGAGACGCTGAAATTCAAAAGGACAGCCTCCGGTTCCGGAAGAATATGGAGCGCGCCGGTGAGATTTTTGCTTATGAGATCAGCAAGAAGCTGGAGTGGAAAAAGAAAGAAGTGATCACAAGCCTGGGGGTCGCTTCATGTGAGGTGCTCTCTGAACAACCTGTCATTGCCACCATTCTGAGAGCCGGTCTTCCCATGCACCAGGGATTGCTCAATTTATATGACAATGCAGAGAATGCCTTTATTTCAGCATACCGCAAACACCGAAAAGACGGCCGGTTTGACATTCAGGTTGAATATGTCTCCGGTCCTTCTCTGGCTGGAAAAGTGTTAATCATCAGCGACCCGATGCTGGCAACGGGTGCTTCCATGATATTGAGCTACAAAGGCCTGATGAGTAAGGGGCAACCTGTTCATACCCACATTGTTTCCATCCTGGCCAGCAACCAGGGGGTTGAGTATGTGCGAAAAAACATGCCCAATGATGATTATACCCTGTGGCTCGGGGCGGTGGATGATGAACTGACAGCCAGGGCATATATTGTTCCCGGACTGGGGGATGCCGGCGACATTGCTTTTGGGAGCAAGCTTTAATTAAGCATATTGGCGATGAGACATCTCACCATCGTAATTATTGAAAATATCCGGGTAGCCCTGGAGTCTATCCGGGCACACTTGTTGCGTGCCCTGCTTACGGTGCTGATCATCGCCATCGGAATCATGGCTTTGGTCGGCATTTTGACTGCCATCGATTCCATCCAGCTTTCCATTACCGAAAATTTTGCCCGTTTGGGTGCCAACAGCTTTTCCATCCAGAACAGAAGTATGCAGGTGCAGATGGGTGGCGGGGCCAGGCAAGTATATCCGCGGATCAACTATAACGAGGCGATTGCATTTAAGCAAGAGTTTGACTTCCCTGCCTGGGTTTCCCTGCGGGTAACAGGAACAGGTTCTGCTACCGCCCGCTATCGCTCGGAAGAAACCAACCCGAACATTCGTGTGATTGGCAGCGATGATAATTATCTGGTCACTGCAGGCGCAGACCTGGCAAAAGGGCGCAATTTTTCTCCTACTGAACTGCAGTACGGTGCAAACGTAGTTTTACTCGGGCACGATGTGGCAAGTACTTTGTTCCCGGGAGATGCTGATCCTCTGGGGGCTTTTGTTTCCATTGCCAATATGCCTTACCAGGTGATCGGGGTGCTGGAACAAAAGGGGACAGGATTCGGATTTTCTGAGGATCTGAATGCCGTGATGCCGTATATGACGGTCAGGCAGCATTTTTCCCGGCCCAATATGAACTATACCATCAATGTGAGTACCTATGACATTGAGTTGCTTGACGAGGCCATTGACGAGGCCACCGGGTTGTTCAGGGTTATCAGGGGAGCCCGTTTTGGTGAACCCGACAGTTTTGACCTCAACAAAAGTGACAATATTGCCCAGGCACTGATCGAAAACATCAGTTTTGTGACGCTGGCTGCCACTATTATCGGGCTGATTACCCTTGCCGGGGCAGCGATCGGCCTGATGAATATCATGCTTGTATCAGTCACCGAAAGGACGCAGGAGATCGGCATCCGTAAGGCATTGGGGGCGACCAGGGCCGTGATCAAACAGCAGTTCCTTTCTGAGGCCATCTTAATTTGCCAGATTGGCGGAGTCGTGGGTATTCTTCTCGGGATTCTTGCAGGTAACGGAATATCTGTCATTGTCGGAAGCCCGTTTATCATCCCCTGGGTATGGGTCTTGTCCGGGGTGTTATTGTGTTTCGGTGTAGGCCTGGTTGCGGGGTACTATCCCGCTGCAAAGGCAGCCAGCCTTGACCCGATTGAATCACTGAGATATGAGTAACCCCCGATCTATATTGTATAATCATAAATGCCTGCTGCCATGCAAAAACTGACAAAAATTGTGGCGACCATATCTGACCGTCACTGCGAGCCGGATTTTCTATCATCTTTACATCAAGCCGGGATGGACGTGGTAAGGATCAATACCGCGCATCAAAACCCGGAACAAAGCCTGCGTATCGTGGAGAATGTTCGCAAGGTTTCTTCAAGAATCCCCGTTATGGTGGATACCAAGGGGCCTGAAATACGCACCAATTCCAGCGATGAAGACATTGAAGTGAAAACCGGGGATCTGATCCGGATGGCGGGAGATAGCTACATAAATTCGGATCCTGAATGTATCCGTGTGAATTATCCGGGATTTGTGAAGCAGCTGGATGCGGGCCGCCAGATCATGATCGATGACGGGGATGTGGCCCTGACTGTTCAGGAAAAACATCCCGATTACCTGTTATGCCGGGTGGAGAACAGCGGGGTGATCAAGCCCCGGAAAAGCGTGAACCTGCCGGGCAGTAGCATTGATTTGCCGGCATTGAGTGACAAAGACAAGGAGTATATTGATTTTGCCATTTCCAATGACATTTCCTTTATTGCCCATTCTTTTGTCCGGAGCAGGGAAGATGTGGTGGCCATTCAGGAATTACTGGATGAACACAACAGCCAGGTAAAGATCATAGCGAAAATCGAGAATCAGCAGGGGGTTGACAATATTAATGAGATACTTGACCACGTTCACGGGATTATGATCGCCCGCGGAGACCTGGCCATTGAAGTGCCCGCCGAACGCATCCCGGGAATACAGCACAACCTGATCCAGAAATGCATCCGCCGAAAGAAGTCGGTAATCGTGGCAACACAAATGCTGCACTCCATGATCGAAAATCCGAGGCCTACCCGGGCCGAGGTAAGTGACATTGCCACGGCCGTGTTTTCAGGTACAGACGCGGTGATGCTCAGCGGGGAAACCGCCTACGGGAAATACCCGCTTGAGTCGGTGCAGATGATGACCAACAGCTTAAGGGAAGCGGAAAGCAGCAGATCCTTCTCGCTTGATAGTGAGGTGATGCCCCACGATAACCAGGTCTCAGTCTTTCTGTCTAAAACGGCTGTACGTACTGTGCAGCAACTCAACACCCGGGCGGTGATCACGGATACCGATACCGGCAAAACAGCCCGTTATTTGTCGGCGTTTCGGGGCCGCACTCCCATATATGCCCAATGTTATGCGGAAAGGGTGATGCGGGAACTGGCAATGAATTATGGGATTCTTGCCGATTTCATGGATGTGGAAACCTCCAAGAAGGAGTTTGTCAGGGTGACATTGTCGCGCCTGATCGATGAGAAAGAGATCGGGCCTGAAGACCTGGTGGTGGTTCTGGCCGGAAACTTCGGCAAAAAATCCGGTCCGTCTTTCGTGGAGGTCAGCACAGCCACCAATATGCTGACCAACCACAAATCCTGAGAAGAGTCAGATTCTTCACTCAGTCCCACGACATTGTTTCAAGGAGGTGGCGTATGTCTTCTTCAATGAAGCCGATCACGGGCGAGAGGGAGTCATTGTTGGGGGTTACGTCAAAATAGAGGGCTCCCCTGAGAAAGTGGTCTGTGCTGTCAGTGGCATAAAACTGCAGTGCTGAGGCAGCCTCCCGGCCTCTGATGTGAAAAAGCATGCCGTACACATTCTGCTCTTCGTGGACAAACATTTCGTCACGGATGGCTGTGGCCTTGGGAATATGCCGATGCACGAATGTTCTGGCGTCTTCAAAATAGCCGGACAGATCATCGGGGCTTTTGACCGGTTTGTAACTCAGGTGTATTCTTCCGCCGAACTCCGGAAACACAATGTCTCCCCAGTAAGGTTCACCGCTTTCCCCGGTGTCGGGCTTGAAGGTTGCGTATTCGGGGTATTCGAACCGGTAGGGGTACACGGTGTCAAAATATTGGTAAGACTTTTCCGGCAGGGCAATGCGAAAGTAAGCCCGGGGTTTTGGCGCGTCGCCCCGCTGACAGGATAAAGACAAAAGCATGAAGATGACCGGAAAAAAAACAGCGGTCCGGATGAGCCTGGTCATTGCGGTTCCTTGATTTTTACTTTTAATTGCTTGATGCGTCGTTTGTCAACTCCTTCCACTTCAAATTCAAAGCGGCCGTATCTGATCTTCGCCCCCTTGAACGGGATTTCCTGTTTGATTTCCAGAATCAGCCCCGCCAGGGTATCCGCCTCTCCTTTCACCTCGTTAAATACCGAATCGTCCACACCGGTGATTTTGCAGAAATCCTTCAGCAGGGTTTTTCCTTCAAACACATAGGTATTGCTGTCCACCTTGGAGTATACGGCTTCTTCAATATCAAATTCGTCATTGATCTCCCCGACAATCTCTTCCAGAATGTCTTCCAGGCTAACCAGTCCGGATGTGCCCCCATATTCATCCACCACGATGGCCAGGGGGATTTTCTTCTCCTGGAATTCCTTCAGGAGGTCGTTGATCCTTTTGCTTTCTGGAACAAAAAAACCTTTGCGAAGGAGTTTCTGCCATTCGAAATCATCTTCCTTTTCCAGGTGAGGCAGAAGATCTTTGATGTAAAGCACGCCTTCCACGTTGTCAAAACTGTCGCGATAAACCGGGATGCGGCTGTAGCCGGCATCCTGAATGATTTCGATCAGTTGACGGAAAGGGGTGGTGTATTCAACGGCCACCACATCCACCCGCGACTTCATGATTTCCCTGACAAAGGTATTTCCGAAACGAACAATCCCCCTGAGCAGTTTCTTATCTTCTTCGGTGGTGGTATCATCTGTGGTGATTTCCAACGCGTGCGATAATTCATGCATACTCAGGTTGGGCCTTTTTTTCTCCATCCGTTTGTCAATGATGTGCGTTGTTTTAACCAGCAAGGTGCTCAGCGGATAAAATATTTTTCGCAGGGCAAGCAGGGGGGCTGCCATAATTGAAGAAAAGCGCATGGGATTTCTCGATGCATAAACTTTTGGCAGGACCTCTGCAAAAAGCAGGATCAGGAAAGTGACCAATGCCACCTGTATAATAAATGCAAGGATTGGATGAAGTTCCAGCTGGTATAACGGACGGAAAACAATGGTTGAGAGTACGATGACAGCGATGTTGATCACATTATTGGTGATCAGTATGGTGGCCAGCAGTCGATTGGGTCGCTCCATCAGGGCCAGGATCTTTTTATTGTGCGGTTTATTCCCTCGTCTGACCTGGTCAATCTGTGAATGTGTCAGGGAAAAAAAAGCAATTTCTGACCCGGAAACCATGGCTGATAAAAACAGCAGAACCAGCATGGCTCCAATTCCTAAAAATGTATCGGCGGAGAGCAGATCGGTAAGCGCTAGCAGAGGTGTTTCCAGGGGTGAAAAAGTTTCGGGTGACGCTTCCAAGGTTATTTATATTCTTTTGATTTATACAAAATTAATACATTTTTACTCAAATAATAAAAGAAAGCCGCTTTTCGGACAATTTGTTAAATTTGACGGATGCGGGTTTTATCTTTTTTTACGGTAGTGTTGCTGGGAATCCTTCTGTTAGTCCCTGCCGCGTCATTTGCTTCGGAGGCAACGGATGAAAGGATTAAGGGCCGGGTAAGGGATGCGATTACCGGGGAGCCGCTTGCCTTTGTTCACATTGTGATTAATGACAGCCGCCGGGGCGGGATGACAGACATAGATGGTTTTTTTGAACTTTCATTTCCGGGGCAGGCGGCGCGATTGCAATTCAGTTATGTGGGGTATGAGAACAAAATCTATCATCCGGCTGATGCCGGCGTGGAGTTTCATGAAATTCTCCTTCACCGGAAAGCGGTTGAACTTCGGGAGGTGGTTGTTGTCCCCGGCGAAAATCCTGCACATCGAATCATTGAAAATGTGAAGGCACATCGTGACCGTAACAATCCGGAAAAAACCAGTTCCTTTTCCTATAATTCTTACAATAAATTTGTTTTTACCGGCGCTTTTGACCAGGATCAGAGACCTGGGCCGGCCTTAGCTGATACAGCAAGCAGCCGTTTGGCACGTTACCTGGAAGAGCATCATTTTTTCCTGATGGAGACTGTGACAGAACGGAAGTTTCGCTTCCCGGACCGCAGCAATGAAACCATACTGGCATCGCGTATTTCAGGGCTGGAACACCCATTATTCGCCATCCTGATATCACAGATGCAATCGTTTTCTTTCTACGACAATTATATTCACATCACCGACAACCGTTACCTGAGTCCTTTGGCGCCGGGCAGTATCGACCGCTACTTTTTTAACCTGGAAGACTCCATTTATTCTGATGCGGATACGGTATATGTGATCTCTTACCGGCCTGGCAGGGGACGCAATTTTAACGGCCTGGCAGGGGTGCTGAATGTGAGTAGCCGGGGCTGGGCATTGAAATCAGTGATCGCTGAACCTGCCGGTCAGCAAGGCAATGCCAGGGTCAGGATTCAGCAGAATTATGCCCTTGTTGATGGCAGCCAATGGTTTCCCGTGCAGCTGAATACTGATTTTGAACTGCTGAACATTGATGGCCTGCAGGACTTCAGGGTGGTCGGGGAGGGCCGCACTTATTTGTCTGAGATCACCATAGATCCGCCCCTGGGTCGTCGTGATTTTTCCCCTTATCACGTGGAGTTTTCGGCTGAAACCATTGTGGATGACGAAGAATTCTGGGATTCATACCGCCGTGACAGCCTCACGTCCCGCGACAGGAATACATACCATTATCTTGACAGTGTCGGGCGGGAGCGGGATCTTGACGGAAGAATTGATCGCCTGCAGACACTATACGGAGGCGCTCTGCGGTGGGGCAGTGTGGACTTCGCGCTGATGGATTTTTTGGGGTACAATGCCCGGGAGGGTTTCAGGCCCGGGTTTTCGGTTAGTACCAACAATCATTTTTCCCAAAAGATCCAGCTGAATGGAAAGTTTGCCTACGGTTTCCGAGACCAACAGATTAAGTATGGCGCAGGCGGTAATGTGCTGATTGACCGCTTACGGGACTTCCGGCTGGGTTACAACTACAGCCATGACGTACAGGAAAGGGGAGGAAGCAATTTCCTTCACACAGGGGGGGTGTTCTCCCCACAAAATTTACGGAGCTATTTTCTGGAAACCCTTGACATGACCGAGAAACACTTGTTCTGGGTGCAATTTCTGGCGGTTCGTAATTTTTTGACTGTCAAGCCCTTTGTGGGAATTGAGGAGGTCAGCTATGCAGACGATTATCGTTTTGAACCACATGCAGAACCAAATGAAAGCTGGCAGGGTAAATCCCGTTATTTTGAAGCCGGCGTTCAGTTCCGCCTGGCTTACGGTGAACAGTTCATCCTGACTCCCCGTCAGATCATGCGGTTCAGCGACAACATACCAGTCTGGAAGCTGAATGTAAGCCGGGGAATAGACGGCGTTTTTCAAGGAGAATATAATTACTGGCGGGTGGAAGCGATGTTTAGCCGAAGTTTTCCTGTCCGCATGCTGGGTACCCAGCAATGGACAATCCGGGCCGGTTATTTTTCAGGGGAGGCTCCGCTGGATAAATATTTTACTGCCCCGTCGGCTTACAGCCGGTTTGCCATTACCACCCCGGAAGCGTTCTCCACCATGCGGATGGATGAGTTTGTTTCGGATCGTTATGTGGCGGTTTTCTGGTATCACAACTTTGAGCACTTGCTCTATCGCGGAGAGTCGTTCAGGCCTCAATTCGTGTTAAGAACCAATGCCGGTATCGGAAACATTAATACACCGGTGGTACACAAGGAAACGGACGTCCGGTCAATGAATAAAGGATTCATTGAATCCGGTATCGCAGTGCTGGATCTTGTGGGGTCAGGCTTTTCCAGTGTCGGACTGGAGTTTATGATGCGTTACGGACCTCATGCCAGGCCAAGCTTCAGTGACAATTACAGCATCAGGCTCAGCTACAGCTTCCTGTTTCAGTGAATGGGTGGTCTCTTAGTCTCCCGGCCCCTCCGGGTTGTCTTCGGCATGCCATTCCGCATAAGCAGTGGCGGTTTCATGCAGTCGAAGAGAGTGAAGCTGCACTTCCTCCGGCAAGGCTTTGCGGATCTTTGATGCAAAATCCCGGATCATGTTTTCACAGGTTGGCTGGTATGGAAGGGGAACCAGTTTTCCGTAAAGTTCGCTGTTTCTGGCCATATCCAGGTGAGGTGTACCGGCATTGATCATCAGGGCGTGATCGAAGGGGTCGATAATCAACTCGTTGACAATTTTCTTAAGTACGGAAAAATCTATCAGCATGCCCTGTTTGGGGTTCCCCTCACCGGCAGCAGGCTTGCCTCTGACAGTTACAAACAAACGATAACTGTGTCCGTGGATGTTCCGGCAGGGCCCATCGTAATTCCAGAGGGCATGCGCCGCTTCAAAATGAAATTCTTTGGTGAGTCGTATGATGGGTTCGTTGCTCATTGCTGTGCGGCTTTCTATGCGGCAGTGGTTTGTTTCAGAAACTGTATGGCATGCTTATTAAAAATATGTGGCTGGTCTACATTGCAGATATGCCCCGAATTTTCTATGGTGATGAGTGATGCCATCTTGTTTTCCCTGACCAGTTCTTTTACCGGTTGCAGAAATAGGTGGTCTTCATCGCCCATCAGGTAAAGGGTAGGGATTTCCGGATTTTGCTCCACCTGGTACTGCAGCAATGGGTTGACATCCTTCAGCAGTTTAAACCAGCGATTGATCTCACGCCGGTAAAGTTTCTGTGCTTCTTTAATGAACAGGTAACGGCTTTCCCTGTGCCGTTTGCTGGGCATTAAAATTCTGGCAAACAGGCGGTAAAGCCACATGAAAGGAATTACCGGCTTGAAAACCTTGGCCACCCATACCAGGAAACGGGAACGAATGTTCAACCGGGTAATGGCTCCGGCCAGGGTCATTGACTCCCCCCGCTCAGGTTCCATTTCCGCAATTACGCGGATCAATATGGTTCCCAGTGAAACCCCCATGAAGTGACTTTTTTTGATGTTCAGATGTTCCAGCACCTGCAGCACATCGGTACTGATATCCTCAAAAGTGTACTCCTTGCCCATATATGCAGAGAACAGGTCACGGGACCGGCCGTGCCCCCTGAGGTCTACCACAAGCACATTGAAATGTTTCGAAAATTCACGAATCTGCTTGAACCAGATAATGGAACTGCCTCCGACACCGTGGACGAGTGTTAACCAGGGGGCATCAGGCGAGTTGGGATATATTTTATAGAATAACCTCCTTCCATCAGGAAGTACTGCTTTCTGCTCCTTCTCCTGCTGCTCTTTTGCTGTTCGGTAAACGTCTTCTGTAATCCCTTCTGTATTATCTTTCATGTTTAATTTACAATGGGTTTGTCAGGTCAAAATCCACCCGAAGGCGTTTTTCCCCGTCTCTTTCCAGGCGATAAGTGAATGTGGTGAAGGCTTCATCCATGCTGACCGTCCACACATTTCCCTCTCCTCCGTCAATAAGTTCAGCGGTATATTGGTCCGCCGGGAAGTGTTGCACAAAAGCTGTGCCGGAATCGTCAGCATAACCCCCATATAAACTTTCTTCCTCCGGAGTTCCGTCAGGGTAGCGGTGGTCGTGGCGGAATCGCAGACTGCCGTCTTCAATCAGGAACATCCAGGTCCGCGACTGGTCTTCACCAACATGGAACGGGATCAGGATGCGGTCGCTTTCGCAGACTTCCACATGCATTGTCATTTCGTAGTCTTCCCATCCTGAGGCATGGTGGCTGCGGTAAATTTGCTCCCCGGCGAATGATTCTCCGCACAACCTGGCCAGGTTGTTGAAAAATGCCCGGTGGTTTTCCGAGATCAATTCTTCCATGAGGGGTTCCGAGGTCTCTTCTGCCTGTTCCTGTCGGGGCCCGCAGGAAGATGCCAGAAAAATAAGTGCCAGGATTACTGATAAAGACAAGTTCTTCATAAACATTTTTGTTTTGAGTAGTTCGTTTTCCTTCAATAACTACAAAGATAATGCTTCTGTTTATAGCTTCATGCACTGCCGGAAAAATATTCATCTGCGGACAGTTAGATTTTGTAAGTTTGCTGAACATTCCGGTATTGCCATGAATAAAAACCCGATTTTATCCATCAGGGACCTTTCTGTCGTATTTGATACGGGAGATGAAATTGTCTCTGCCGTAGAAGGAGTTTCGCTGGAATTATTTCCAGGCGAAGTGCTCGGTTTGGTGGGTGAATCCGGGTCGGGAAAATCTGTCACAGCTCTTGCCGTGATGCGGCTGCTCAGCAGAAGTACAGCCCGTATCAGATCCGGAGAGATCTGGTTTGATCATCCTGAAAAAGGAATGATAAACCTCCCTGACCTGGGCGATCAGGATATACAGTCGCTGCGTGGCCGGCACATGGCCATGATCTTCCAGGAACCGATGACTTCGCTGAATCCGGTAAAGCGCTGCGGGCCGCAGGTGGCAGAGAGTATATTGTGGCATCGCCGGAGCAATGCTTCCGGCGCCAGAAAAAAAGCCCTTGAATTATTCAGAGAGGTACGCTTGCCCCGGCCGGAAAAAGTTTATCAGGCCTGGCCGCATGAGCTGTCCGGGGGGCAAAAGCAACGGGTGATGATCGCCATGGCCATGGCATGTGACCCGGCACTGCTTATTGCCGACGAACCCACTACGGCCCTGGATGTAACCGTGCAGCAAGATATCCTGGAACTGCTGCAGAGTTTGCAGGAAAGGCACAAAATGGCGGTGATGTTCATTTCACATGACCTGGGGGTGATTGCGCAGGTCGCCGGGAAAATTTGCGTCATGCGAAATGGCCGGGTGATGGAGGAGGGGCCGGCTTCCAGGGTGCTCAATGAACCATCGAACCCCTATACCCGCGCCCTGCTGGCCTGCCGCCCGTCCCTGGAAGAAAGACCGGCCAGGCTGGCCGTGGTGGAAGATTTTATGGGTGAAAAGTCTTCGGATCATGAAATCATCCAATCACCGCCGGGGGCCGAGTCATCAGGTGCTGCCGCGGCCCGGCAATCCGGAGACAGGGTCAGGCCATCCGGAGACAGGGTCAGGCCATCCGGAGACAGGGCCAGGGAAAAAGAGCCCGTGCTGGAGATCAAAAACCTTTTCACCCGTTTCATTACCCGCAGAAATATGCTTGGCCGGCCGCTTGAGCATCATGTGGCAGTGGCGGATGTCAGCTTTCAGGTATACCGGGGAGAAACCCTCGGACTTGTTGGTGAGTCGGGATGCGGCAAAACCACCCTGGGCAGAACCATTATGCAATTGATCCGCCCGGACTCCGGGGACGTGGTGTACAAGGGAGTTGACTTGTCAAAGATGTCATCAGGTGAGCTCAGAAGGCTGAGGACACGGTTCCAGATCATTTTTCAGGATCCCTATGCTTCGCTATCACCGGGGATGAGTGTCGGTCGGGCCATTATGGAGCCGATGCAGGTGCACGGTATGCTGAAGAACAACAGGGAAAGAAAAGCACGCGTCGTTGAACTGCTGGAAAAAGTGGGTCTGGAAGCCTGGCATTTTGACCGTTATCCGCACGCCTTTTCCGGCGGACAGCGACAGCGGATCTGCATTGCCAGAGCTCTGGCAATGAACCCTGAGTTCATTATTTGCGATGAATCGGTTTCCGCCCTTGACGTGTCTGTGCAGGCAAAAGTCCTGAACCTTCTGAATGACCTGAAAAGGGAGTACGGGCTTACCTATATTTTTATTTCTCACGACCTGGCGGTGGTCAAATTTATGTCTGACAGAATTATTGTGATGAAAGACGGCCGGATCGTTGAAAGCGGTGAGGCAGATAGCTTATACGCCAGCCCGCGTGAAGCGTATACCAAAAAACTCATCGGGGCCATCCCCGATTTTTGACTTATTGTCGGGTAATCCGCCAGGCAGGGAAGCCCGTTGTGTCGGGCAACCAGCCGGGTAACCAACTGGGTGACCCTACATTTCCTGCATAAGCTCCTCGGTGAATTCCAGGTTGTGGAATACATTCTGTGCATCATCGTCATCCTCAAAGGTGTCGATCAGCTTCAGCACCTTTTGAGCCGCTTCCTTGTCAAGCTTAACCGTGGTTTTTGGAATTCTTTGCAGTTCTGCGTTTTCGGCCTCAATGCCAAGCTCTTCCAGTTTTTTGGCCATAGAGCCGAAATCTTCCATAGCGGTATAAATGGTCAGGAATTCATCTTCACTCTCTGTTTCTTCGGCTCCTGCATCAATTACCTCCATTAAAAACTCATCCTCATCCATTGACTTTTCTCGGAAGGTCTTTTCTGGGATGGTGAATACGCCCTTGCGGTCGAACAAGAAACTCAGCGCACCTTTTGTTTCCAGTTTGCCGTTGTGTTTATTGAAATAGCTTCTTATGTTGGCTACCGTGCGCTGCACATTGTCGGTGAGGCATTCCACATAGATGGCAACCCCGTCGTTTGCGTAACCCTCATAAGTTACCTCCTGGAAATTTGCGGCATTTTTGTCACCTGCTTTGGAAATGGCCCGCTGAATATTGTCTTTGGGCATATTTGCTCCTTTGGCATTGGCAATGGCCAGTCGAAGCCTGGGGTTCCCTTCCGGGTCGTTGCCTCCTTCCCTGACGGCAATATTGATTTCTTTAATGATGCGCGAAAAGATCTTAGACCGTTTGGCGTCCTGTGCGCCTTTCTTGCGCTTAATGGTTGACCATTTGCTGTGACCTGACATGGCTGATATCGTTTTTTGCAAAAATAAGCATTTCTGCTTCTTAAAATAAAAAAAGGGACGGCAGTAAAACCGTCCCTTTTAAAACCAACAACAAACATGAAGCGAATAATATTATAAACTCAGAAGCCTGATTCCGATACTGAAAGGATGGATATCCGGCCCCCTGTCGTCTTTGAACATAGAGTTCAACGAATAAGTGGCAAAAAAGTTTAAGCGCCCCCAGCCGATCTGCCCGATGGCATCAAGCCGGATGGGTACCAGGTGAAAATCCTCCCTGGCCCGGTCACGTTGCTTATTTCCGTCTGAATCCCGGTATTCTACCTTGGTATGGCTTCTGAGGCGGTAACCACCCTGGATGCCTGCCGATATGTGAAACCGGTTGGGGCCATAATCTTCACGGATCTGGTATTCCATCATCACTGGCACATTCAACTGAAATACCCTGAGCCTGTTGGTGCTCAAACTGTATTCTGAGTGCATATGGGTCAGGCCTTCTTCCTGGTGCATGAGGATATAGTCGTTCGACAGGTGATAGTTGTTCCATTGAATGCCCAGCCCACTTACCAGCCCGAACATACTCCTGTTACCCCTGGCGAGCACAACGTTCTGGTGGAACATGTTCAGGTTTACCTGCATGGATTTGTTATAATCCAGCTCCATGAAATGGTACTTGTCAGGCAGGCTGGTTTTAACCCCTGAATCGGAATATCCGTTGAGGCCGATATAGAGCCCGCTCCAGTTGTTCTTCCAGGGACCCCGCCACCGCTTTATAGTTGGTCGCTGGCCATCTGACATCACCACTTCGGTGCCCCCCACCCTGATCACGGTGGATTCTTTTTCCTCTGCAGAGGTGGCATTGTTGTTGACTCCCCTTACAGAAGCTGTGCCTGAGGTTGTGTAGTTCGTGTCTGCCGGATTGCCCCTTACGGTAACGGTGGAAGTACCGCTGGCATTGGCGGTCAGCTTGTTTTTCGCGTTGATGCGAATGTTGGAAGTGCCGGAACTGTTCACATCGGTGTAGCTGGTCTCCAGACCGTATGCACGTACGCGGGAAACGCCACTTGCTTTCAGGTAATGTTCGGTAGCCTCTCCGGCCAGGGAAATGCCGGTTG
Source organism: Bacteroidales bacterium (assembly GCA_003555385.1). Taxonomy (GTDB): domain Bacteria; phylum Bacteroidota; class Bacteroidia; order Bacteroidales; family UBA7960; genus PUPG01. The sequence continues at coordinate 17,600 of PWHO01000102.1, read as the reverse complement.
CACCACTGATTTCGGTGGTCAGTTGCTCTGTGACCACTTCCACATCCATGCTGGCCGCCCCTGAAACCTTAAGCTCCATGACCGGTGCAGTGAGGATGTTTTGTCCCTTCATGGAAGAGGCCCCACCCGCATGCAGGTATTCAAGGGAAGGGGCAGTTACGTGTACCTTCAGGTCTCTCAGGTTTCTTTCCCGTCCGGTAAATTCTATGATGAGCACGTCATCTTCCACCACAGTCCGGATTTGTTGCATGCGCTCTGCCGGTGCCTCTACCTCAAGGTGGTAATTGTTTCCCTGGGTCAGATAAACTTCAAATACGCTTCCTGCCGAAACTCCGGTGAATGGATCAACTTGTCGTTGTTCTTTGCTGTCAGCGGTTTCTGCTGCGGGGTTCCCTGTTGCGGAAAATGTGGCAGAAAAAATAAGCACTGCTGACAATAGGAATAATTGGATTGTTTTCATGGTGTGATTCATTTAGAGATGATGGTTTAAAGTGTCCGCGCAATTCCTTTAATTTGCGCAATATTCAAACATAAGACGGGGCAGTTGTCGAAAAGTTACAGGACTGAATAAAATCCACCCGTTTTTTAAAAAATAAGCTCAAAAAGTAGTAAGTTCGCATGGCATATCATTCATTAACCTAAACCAACCACTATGTACAAACATTTTCTCTTATTGATGATTGCTGCTTTTTTCATCGCTTCCTGCGGACAGGCTCCCCGTGAAGCTGCTGAGGAGGCAGAAACTGCAGAATTACCACAGCAGGAAAGGGCTTTCATGGACAACCTGGCAAGTCTTTGCGGACAGTCTTTCCCCGGTGAGGAGGCTTACCTGGCCGAAGGACGTGATAGCTGGGACGGCGATTATGTCATGCATGTGACCCTGTGTGAGGAAGACAGGGTGCATATTCCATTCCACGTGGGTGAAGACCAGTCGCGGACCTGGATGTTTATCAACGAAGACGGCCGGCTGCGTTTCCGTCATGATCATCGTTACCCCGATGGCACCCCGGAAGAAAATACGATGTATGGCGGTTATTCCGACGGACAGGGCACTGCCTTCGAACAGCATTTCCCGAAGGACGAGTATTCAAGGGAATTGCTTGACGGACACTACGGCCGTGAATGGCGTGTAGTCATGGATGAGGCAATGACCACCTTTTCATACAGGTTGCTGTATGATGGCGAGATCGTCTTCCAGGCGGACTTTGATCTGACAAACCCGTTATAGGAGTTGATCAGGAAGGATCCCTGCCGGGCAGGTTATCCGAGAGCTGTTGGAGCCTGTATCCTGCACTGAGCGAATATTCAATTAGTAACGATAAGAGGAGGAGGGCACGTCGCAGGAGCGAGCGTGGGCTTCTCCTCTTTTGTTGTCCGCGTCCGGGGGTGAAGGGACGAAGACAACCCAGGGAAAACAGCCATTGAGTCAATTGCTCAAACTGTTCTTTGCTGTAATAAAGTGTTCCATCGTATTCATTTACTCCCAGGTAACTTCTGACAAGTGGCTCAGCCAGCAGGTCTTTGATGCGGGCGGCTTTTTCTTTCATTGCCGGATCCATTTTGGGCTTTATGGCAGGCCGGCCCTTTGGCAGGTCAGCATGGGTAAAGTCAAACAGTTCGTATCCGTGGAGCTGCAGAATTTTCAGCAGCTGAATGTCGAGGTCAATGTCGGCGGGGCTGCGTCCTGTTCTTTGCAGAATATGGTGAAGCGGCCAGTCCAGCATCAGTTTGTCAAAAAGATGCGGCTGCCATTCGCCCTTCCCGGCAGTTATGGCCAATGAATAGGTGGCCAGGATGGCCTTCATCAGCATCCTGTTTTCCGGCAAGGTGTTGCCGCTGCCAAGCACAAACAATTCTTCCGGAGTTTGGAAACCGGTTTCTGCCAGCATGGGGGTAATCCATTCTGATCCCGCTTGCAGGGACCGGATGGTCTCCGGGATACCGGAAAGCAGGTCCATAAAATAACCGGTTGCTTCTTCAGATTGGTCTTCCTGTTCATCCTCTTTGAATGCAAGGTGTGCGAACGAGGCATACTTTGCCCGGATTTGTTTTGGCGTAAGTTGCTCATCAAAAATCTCTTCAAAAGCACGGTGAACCGGTGCCAGCTTTTGGCCTGCCAGCATCTTTCTTACGTCAGTTACGGCTTCTCCCTTGTATTGCCGGTAAAATTGTTCAATGAATCCATCCGGGTCTTCCATCTCACCGAAAGAAAGAAACACCCTGTACTCGAATCCCCGCAGTGGCCAGAGCAATCCTTCCCCGTGCATGTCACTGCCTTTGAACAGGTATTCCTGCCCGGATATTTGTTCAAAAGCCACATAAAATTTCCGGTGATCATTTTTGATGCCAAGTGCATCCGCCAAACTTATCCTGGTCATGTTTTTTCCGCTTCCTTCCGTGTTCAGCCTTGGCACAGATGTATGAATATGGCCATGGGCCATTTCATACTTGTTGTTAAACAGCACCAGTGCTTTTTCATGGCCGTGCCGGTTGGAGTAGGCAAAAACATTTTCATTGATCCTGCCCTCGTACTCAAGGTAGTCATACAGCTGAAAATGCCTGACTTCGCTGAACAGGTAACGCTTTCCGGTTAGCGGGAAAATTTCCCTTTCATGTTTTTCAACCAGGCCCGGGTCGGGGTCTTCATGGTAGCGGGCATATCTGTACTCCATTCCGTATTTTTCCGTAAAACCTTCAACCTGGCCGTGGGCAAACATGGGAAGCCCGGGAAGGGGGTTCATCATAATGCAAACCCCGAAGTATTTATCCCCGGTTCCGAACTGTTGTATGGCGGTTTCCTCATCCGGGTTACTCATGAAGTTCACATAGCGCTTCAGGATTTCCGGCTCAAACTCGAGGGTGTTGGTAATGAGATCCCTGTATTTTTCATTCTCCTCATTTTTCAGCATGTGCATGAAGGCTGAATTGTACACCCTGTGCATCCCCAGGGTGCGCACAAAGTATCCCTCCATAAACCAGAAAGCCTCCGCCAGCAATAAGGTTTCGGGCAACTCTGCGTTGATTTTATCCACCACTTCACGCCAGAACTCCACAGGAAACAGGTCATCAAATTCTTTTTTGGACATGGCATGATCGGCCCGTGAAGGGATATCGCCCCCAGTACCCGGCCGGGGGTACCACAGCCTGGCAAAATGTTTTTTGGCGAGGGTCATGGCGGCATCAAACCGGATGATGGAGAACTTCCCGGCCACATCAAAAATTTTCTGCATGACGGCTTTCCTTACCTCAGCCTTGAGCATGTCGAGCTGTGCGGTGTCGTTCCAGGGCATCATTGTGCCGTCATTTCCGTGATAAATATAGCGAACGTCGTTGTGTTGCCTGTCGATGCGCTGAAATACGACCGCTGCATCTGATTTACTGTAATAGCCGTCTTCGATACGGATTTCCACATGGGGATGGTCAGAGAGATTTTCCCCGGTAAACCGGTAACCCGGGAAGGGAGGATTGGCCGATTGTATGAAGTATTCAGGACGTTCAATGACCCATTTGGAAAAGATTCCCGTATGATTGGGAACCATGTCACTGGCCAGCCTGATTCCCCTTTGCCGCGCTCTTTCATTGAGGTTTTGGTACGCTTCTTCTCCTCCCAGGTCGGCGGCTATCTGATAGTCGTATAAAGCATAAGCTGAGGCGATGGCATCCTGGTTGCCCATGCGGTGTTTGATCTTTCGGGATGCACTGCTTCTTTCCCATAAACCGATCAGCCATAAACCATTGAAATGGCGCCGGGCAAGTGTGTCGAGTTCCTCGTCAGGTATCTGATCCAGACGGGTGATGGCCCGCTGATTTTTTTTTGACAGCTGGTCCAGCCATACATAGATATTTTTGGCGAGCAGCACAACCCGGGGCATCCAATGGGTATCTTCTGTAAATCGCTCTGTTTCGGCGTATTCATCGGAAGCTCCGGAGGAGGCATCATACCCGGATTTTCCCAGGTGCATGGTTCCGCCTTTTTGTCCTGCTTTATAGGCGGGAACTATCGTTGGCGGGGGGCCACCGGGACCGCCGGGAGCGAGGTCTTCTTTCATGAAATCCTGGCCCTGAAGAATCCTGGTTGCCATTTCACCGGGAAGAATGTCTTTCCAGTGCTTTAAAATATAGTCAAGCTGCCTGCTCAGGTCGTCGGGAAATCTCAGCAGCGGACTCCTGAGCAGGGAGATCACGTCGGAATGGCCAGGGCCATAGGGTGGCTGACCGGCAAAAAAATCTTCCAGCCCTTTTATCAGCTTCTCAAATTCATTTCTTGAGCGGAGATGATTTTTGTCAAAAAGGAGCCTGATTTTCTTACTGGCGCGGTTCTCGTTGCTCAGCGACAAAAGCAGGGCCTCCTCCAGTGTGGTATGCAGCAGTAAGCGATTTCTGTAGCTTCCCTTAAGGTATTCCTCAGCCGATATCCTGCCATTGTAGACAGGGGTAGGGGGAAAGGTCCGGACAAAATCGGACAGGACCTCATTCAATACTTTACTTCCAAGGCGCTCTTCCAGGAAATTTTCTGCTTTTTTGAAAACGTCTTTGTTGACAACTTCGGCATATTGCTCAATCACTACATGGTAAACTTCATGGATCAGCCCGGCAGCATACAGCTCGCCTGCATAAACCTGTTGTACCGGACTTCTGTCTTTATTGAGCATGAAGACCAGTTTTCTTATCGCCGCGGGATTGGAGAAAAGGAAACGGCCATCACTGGAAAACAGCGCCTCATCAAGCTTGTATTTGTCTCTTATGCCCTTGTAAATATGCATTTCCGGGAACACTGAAGGCATTGCATCCGTGACTTTGTATGACCGCATGGTAATCGGTTTTTAGAACATGGACAATATCAGCAGGCTGGTAAAGGGTACGGTGAAGTTATCCAGCCCTTTTGAACTGAAGGCTTCGACGATGGCTGCTCCGATTGCAACACTGAAAGCAGCCATGATGGTATGGGTGCTGAAGTTCCCCACAAACCAGTGCAGCACATATACAGACATGACCAAAGCCGTAAAAAAGAAAACGGACGTCCCGAGATAGGTTTTGTTGAGTGCCAGTTTGCGGATGATGATTTTTTTCAGCTTCGGCCCGTAATGCATCCCTGTGAGGCCTGCCAGGGAATCGCTGACCCCCAGGATCAGAATGGGAATGATAAAAAGTTTGGCATCATCGAGCCAAACAGAAGCACTAAAAGCACCGGTGATGGCCACGGGAAGCAGCACACCGCCATATGTCTGCCTTGTAACTCCGTTGATCGACATCAGCAGCTTTTTTCTCTTGGCGATGATCATGACCAGGAAAAAGATGATGCCCATGGCCAGTACATAGCCGTAGGAGTTATAAATCAGCGGAAAAGTCAGGGCAAGCAGGGATGCTGCACTGTGTGCGAACTTTCTGGTGTATTCCGTGCGTACTTTCAGGATAGAGTGCAGGATCTCTCCGGTGGCAAGGATGGCCATGAAGGCCAAGCTGTATAAAATGGTAAAGAATAGCTCCTGGCTCATGATAATAAGATGTTTAAAACAAACACAGCGGCACCTCCTGCTATTAAACTGTCGAACCTGTCAAGGAATCCGCCATGCCCGGGCAATAAATGACCAAAGTCTTTTACCTTGTATTGACGTTTGAAATAGGATGCCAGAAGATCCCCCAACAATGCAAATATAGTGATGATTACTGCAATAAACAAGGCAGTTACCCATTCTCCCCCTGTCAGCTCACGGGTAAGGATTGCTGTGAGGATTGCTGTGGCTGAGCCTCCGGCCAATCCTGAGATTGTTTTTCGGGGGCTTACCGATGGAATGAGTTTTCTGCCGCCCAGCAATTGTCCGCTGATCTGACTGAATGCATCGAAAACCGCTACCACAATAAATGTGAAATACAGCAATGGCTGATCCAGAAAGGTGAAGAGGAAAAACGGGACGGCCAGCAATGTATAACCGCCAAGGGAAACTCCGAAAAAACGGGCCGTTTGCTGCTTTTTATTTCGGTTTGCGGTGCTGATTATTTCCGCATATCCGGTTATCACGATCACTGCTCCGGCCAGGCTGAACCAGGGCGGTCCGAAATAGATGCTTCCAAAAAGTATATGGATGATCAGAAAATAGGTGCCAAACTTGGTCCAGGTCTCCTTTTTTTCTTTCGTTGTTTTATTCCTGCTGACCAGGGCAAAGGCGATGGCTCCGATGACGAAGTATGCCAGTATGATTTGATAGATCAGTCCTTCCATATCGGGGGGCTATTCTGTTTTGTCAGGAGCCGGTCTTCTGTGTGTTTTTTCTTTCAGTACCCAGTACAACCCCTTTGCGTTGGACTGCATTTTCGGAATGATCAGCTGGATGATTATATGTTCCAGGAAAGCCAGAATACCCCAGGTTATCATAAAATAGTAGAACGGGGTGTTAAAACCGAATGCAAACAGGATCACAAAAAACGTACCCTGTATGTAGCCCCCGATTTTCCACGAATAAAGATGCAGGCTGGGGAAACGTCCGAATTTGATCACCGAAAGACTCAGTGCCACGATCAGCAGCCCGATAAATGTGGAAAAACTCACCACGTGCGGGGCGAAGTCCGCCCGCTTAAACATCCAGATTCCAAGGAAAACAAGGAAGTAAGTTCCTATATCTGCGATGGAGTCAAGCTTGGCCCCGAATTCCGTTTGCTGCTTTAACAGCCGCGCCAGGATGCCGTCCAGCACGTCACTGAAAAGATTAATGACGATCAATACGGCAAATGCACTTTCATAGCCTGCTAAGGCCAGATAGAGAATTACCGGGAAAGCCAGTAACCTGTAAAAGGATACGGCGTTCGGTATATTTATTTTGTCTTTAATAGTCACCGGTCAGAAGATAAAAGCAAAAGCCGTCACCTGCATCGGAGGAATGACGGCTTTTGCAAAGAAACAAAATGATTAAAATATAAACAAATCTTCCCTGCCAAGTTTGGTGACCGGACCGAATAAACGTTCCATCTCATTGAAGTCAACCGTATTTTCATTGCCCAAAATGACATAGGTCTTTGGCTGGTTGCTGATATAATCCCTGTTAAACGCAATTACCTGGTCAAGTGTCATTTCCGGGAGCAGATGGTACAGGAGTTCTCTCTGGTCGCTGTTTCTTCCCATTCGTTTGGCATTGAGGTAATTCCAGATGACCCCTGTGTCACGTATCCGTTGGGTGCGGATGTTGCTGATGGCCTGTTCCTGTGCAAGCCGGAAGGCGGTTTCCGATACCGGCATCTCATCAAACAGTTCATTGAATGCACTGAAGGCATCCACAACTTTGTCGTTCTGGGTAGCAATAAAGCTGGTTTTCATATAGTGGTCTTCCGGAAAAGAAGGAGCGGAATAACTGGAACGGGCCGTATAGGCCAGCCCCCTTTTTTCCCTCATCTCCTGGAAGACGATGGCGTTCATCCCGCCGCCGAAATACCGGTTGTACATGCTGATAACCGGTGTCATTTCCGGATCATAAGGAATGCCCCTGGAAATGGTCTGCAGGTAACTTTGATTTGCATCATAATGGGCGAAATACACCCTGTTTTCCCGGGTCTCTCTCGGCTCAAAACGGATGCCGCCTGCTACGGATGCCATGGTGGCCGGTACTTCATGGTATCTGGTGACCAGGTCGGCTGCTTCCTCCGGTGACTGGGGGCCATGAAAAACCACTTTGTGTTCAATGCGCCAGAGATCCCTCAGGGCTGTGGTCAGCCGGGAGACGGTAAGCTGATCCAGTTCTTCATCAGTGAGGGTATAGGTCGATGGGTTGTCAGATCCGTACATGGCATAATTGACAAGGGCGGAGAAATTGGCCCCCTGATCTGCCTTGCTGTTTTCCCTGGCATTTTTCAGGTTGCTTGCGTACCGTTGCAAGGCGGCTTCATCTGCCCGGGCGTTTTGAATAAGGTGTTCAAAAAGACTCACGGCGGCTTCCATATTTTCTGCGAGGCCACTGATACTGACGCGGGTCTCTTCACTGCCTACCGAGACATTGAAATTGCAGGCAAGCCGGTAAAATTCATCGGAGATATCCTCAGCAGAATAATCATCTGTCTCCATAAACCGGATGAAGTTGCCTGCCAGGGGCAGGTATTTGTCATGGTAACTTCCCATGCGCCAGAAATAAGTCAGTGAAAAGGTGGGAATGGCGTCGTTGTGTGCGTAAAGCAACTGCAGCCCGTTGGCTGTTTCTTTCCTGATAATATCCTCTTCATAATCCAGGAATACAGGTTCAATGGGATCCACTTCACTCGCCTTGATCTGTGCCAGCATGGCCGATTCATCTTCACGGTTGATGTGAATGGGGGTAATGGAAGGTTTTTCCACCTGCTCCACATCGGCCGCAGCCCCCTGCCGCTTGTATACCACTACATAATTGTCTTCACGGAGGTGCTCGTTGGCAAAGGCAATGACATCTTCCCGGGTAATTTCGCCCAGGCGATCAAGGTAGGTGACACTATGTTCATAGGGTACATTATTCAGGAAACTCATGGCCATGCCCATGGCACGGCTTCGGCTGTTTTCCCTGTTGCGAAGTTCCTGGAGGCGAAGATTATTCACGGCAGCTTCCATCAGCCAGTCTTCGAACTCTCCTGATTTAAGCAGGTCAAGCTGCTCCATCAGCAATTGTTTTACCTCATCAAGGCTCTGATCGCTTTTGTTCCTCCCCGACAGGGTAAATACAGAATAGTCAGCCATGCTGCGTACCCCGGCACCTGCACCCAGGGTGGCCATTTGCTGGTTCAGGTTCTGGTCGATCAGCCCCGAACGCCCGTTGGAAAGGATCATTCTGATCATATTGGCGTAGGGCACGTGTTCGGATGCAGCGCCCTCCAGCCGCCATCCTGCCTGGATGTTTTCGGCCTGCAGTCCGGTTACCTCTCTGATGACCGGTTCTGTCAGATCCGGCTGCGGATCAAAAGACAATTCAGGCAGTGGGGAAGCTTCCAGCTGGCCAAAATGGGCGTCTATGACTTTGATCGCCTGATCCGGGTCAAAGTCTCCCGCCATTACCACGGCCATATTGTTGGGTACATAATATTCCCCGAAAAAGTTTTTTATGTTGATGATCGATGGGTTTTTCAGGTGTTCGGGTTCTCCCAGGGTTGTCTGCAACCCATAGGGGTGGGTGGGGAACAACCCCTGGTACATTGCTTGCGAAGCTCTGCGTCCGTCATTGGTCAGCGACATATTCAGCTCTTCATAAACAGTCTCCAGTTCGGTATGGAACAGGCGCAACACCGGATCGTTGAAGCGGTCGGCCTGTATCATGGCCCAGTTTTCCAGTTGGTTTGCCGGAATGTTTTCCATATAAATGGTAAAATCGTTGGATGTGCCTGCGTTGGTTCCGCTAGAACCAATGGCCGTCATCAGCCTGTCATATTCGTTGGCAATGGCATAGGTGGATGCAATATAGGAGATGCTGTCGATCTGATGATAAATCGCCGCGCGTTTGTCTTCATCCGTTTCCAGGCGATAAATTTCAAACAGTGCTTCAATTTCATCCAGCAGTGGCTTTTCCTTTTCCCAGTCGAGGGTGCCAAAGCTGCTTGTCCCCTTAAACATCAGGTGCTCAAAATAGTGAGCGAGTCCGGTGGTTTCTGCCGGGTCGTGTTTGCTGCCAACCCTGACAGCCACATAGGTCTGAATTCTGGGTTCATTGTCGAAAGGTGACAGATATACCCTGAGTCCGTTGTCAAGAGTGTAAATACGGGCATTAAGCGGGTCGCCCGGAATGGTTTCATACTGATAAGCGTCACTGGCAAAGATCGCTCCCTGCGATACAAGGAATAAGGCCAGCAAAAGCAACAGTTTGCCAAGTTTTTGTGTTGTCATTTTTGTAAAATAATAGTGGTTAATTCGATGAGGTGAATAATGGATTAGAGTAATTCCGGTTAAAAATAAACAAAAACCTGATTCGGGGAGTTTATTTGAAGCAGGTATTTGCGTTTTTTAAGGTTAAATATACGTGGTTAAGCGGGGTTGATCCATATATTTGCCGCGCTTTGGCAGCCCGGGTTGGCTGAATAAACAAAACCGGACGTAAGATGTTAATATATTTTGATATAAAACCCCTGCTTGAATCACCCCATTGCAAACCATTTTACCAGTAAACGATGAATAAAAAATTTAAAATTGTGATCAACCTGGCCATTCTGGTGCTGTTGGTCGTGATCATTGCTTATCCGAAAATAAGGCCTTTGTTTTCTTCCGGTGCCGGAAGCGGACCGGATACTTCATTTCAGCCCCGGCAACGGCAGGCGCTCAGGGTGAGCGGATATGTGATTGAGCCTATGCCTATTCGCGACCAGGTGCGGACCACCGGAAATCTCTTGCCCGATGAGGAGGTGGATTTGGCTTTTGAGACCAGCGGGAAAGTGGTGGGGATCCACTTCCGGGAAGGCAGCCTGGTGGAGGAGGGGGATTTGCTGGCTAAAATGAATGACCGGCACCTCCAGGCCCAGCTCCAGAAACTTGAGGCACAGCGCCGGTTGCTGGTTGAGCGGGAGTTTCGTCAGCAGAGCCTGCTTGAGCGGGATGCCATCAGCCAGGAGGCTTACGACCAGGTGCTTACTGAACTGGAGTCGCTGGACGCAGACATAGAGTTATTGCATGCACGTATAGCAGAAACCGAGGTGCGTGCCCCTTTTGACGGAATCGTCGGGCTTCGGTATCTGAGTGAAGGAAGTTACGCGTCACCCAGTACAAACCTGGCCCGGCTGATTAAAATCGAACCCCTGAAAATAGAGTTTTCCGTTCCGGAACGTTATGCCGGGGAGATCACTCCCGGTTTTCCGGTGACTTTCAGTATTGACGGCATCCTGAATACGATGGAAGCCGAAGTGTATGCAGTTAACCCGATGGTGGATGAAAGAACCCGTACAATACGGGTCAGAGCCCTTTATGACAATGTTGGCGGAGAGCTCAACCCTGGTCGTTTCGCCAGTATATCACTGACATTGGCTGAAAGCACTGAAGCGATCACCATCCCTTCCGAGGCACTGATCCCTGAAATGGAAGGGGACAGGGTGTTTTTATATCGCAACGGAGTTGCCGAGCCCGTATACGTGCAAACCGGCATCCGCGCAGAGGATCGGGTGCAGGTCGTTGACGGTCTCTCCTTCGGTGACACCCTTCTGACCACAGGTGTTTTACAGCTCCGCCAGGGACTTCCTGTGGAGCTTGATAACTTTTAAGAAATAAATCATGAGTCTCTCTTCCATAAGTATTCAACGACCGGTGTTGGCCACCGTGTTTGTTATTGTGATCGTTCTTTTCGGGGTCATCGGGATGACTTATCTGGGGGTGAGGGAGTTTCCCAGCGTAGATCCGCCCGTCATTTCTGTAAGCACCTCCTATCCGGGAGCCAACTCTGATGTGATCGAGACCCAGATCACCGAGCCCCTGGAGCAGGCGATCAATGCCGTTCCCGGAATTCGTTCCCTGACCAGCACCAGCCGCCAGGGAAACAGCCGGATCACGGTTGAATTTGAACTGAGTGTGGATATGGAAACCGCGGCCAACGATGTGCGTGACAAAGTGGCCCAGGCCCAGCGGCGACTTCCCCGCGATGTCGATCCGCCTATTGTTTCCAAGGCGGATGCCGATTCCAGCCCGATTATGTTTGTGACCGTGGAGAGTGAAACCCGCTCCCTGCTGGAGCTTTCTGAGATCGCCGAGCTTACCCTTGCCGAGCAGCTGCAGACAATACCCGGGGTGAGCGGCATCCATATTTGGGGGCAGAAACGCTATGCAATGCGCTTGTGGCTTGATCCTGCAAAACTGGCCGGCTACGGGCTGACCCCGATGGATGTGCGAAACACCCTGCAAAGGGAAAATGTGGAGCTTCCGTCGGGCCGCATCGAAGGCAATACCGTCGAGCTGACCATCCGGACGCTGGGCCTGATGTCCACCCCGGAAGAGTTCAACAATATGATCATCAGTGATGCGGACGGCCAGATTGTGCGGTTCAGGGATGTGGGACGTGCCGAACTGGGCCCGGAGGATCTGCGGGGGCTGGTCCGGCGTGACGGGGTTCCCCTTGTGGGTAACGCCATTGTGCCCCAGCCCGGTTCCAATCACATCGATATTGTGGATGAGGTCTACCGTCGCCTGGCCATGATCGAAAGGGATATCCCGGATGACGTGGCCATCAACATCGGTTTTGACAATACCGACTATATCCGTTCATCCATACGGGAAGTACGCAATACCATATTTATTGCCTTTACCCTGGTGGTAATCATCATCTTTCTGTTTCTCCGCGACTGGCGGACAACCATTATTCCGGTTTTGGTAATTCCGGTTTCACTGATCGGTTCTTTCTTTATCATGTACCTGGCCGGATTCTCCATCAATGTGCTTACCCTGCTGGCCATTGTACTGGCGATTGGTTTGGTGGTGGATGATGCCATTGTGATGATGGAGAATATTTATGTGAAAATTGAGAAGGGGATGACGCCGGCACAGGCCGGGCTGGCAGGGGCAAAGGAGATCTTCTTTGCCATCATTGCCACCACCATCACCCTTGTCGCTGTATTTTTCCCCATTGTTTTTCTGGAGGGGATGACCGGCCGGTTGTTCAGGGAGTTTTCCATCGTGATTGCCGGGGCGGTTCTTATTTCATCCTTTGTGGCTCTGAGTTTTACCCCCATGCTTTCCACCAAAATCCTGAAGCAGCGAAAGACCAGGGGGCGGTTTTACCGGCAGACTGAAGGTTTTTTTAAGTCGCTGAACCTGGCTTACACGAACAGTCTTGAACGCTTTATGAAAAGGCGGTGGATGGCATTGCTCATCCTGGTGGCCTCAGCCGGCATGGTGGTGGTGTTGTTCAATGCGATACCGGGTGAGATGGCCCCGCTGGAAGACCGTTCACAGCTTACCATCAATGCCCGGGCTCCTGAAGGCACCACCTATGAATTTATCCGTGATTATATTGACGATATTGCGGATATGGCCGAAGAAATGGTGCCTGAAAGGGAATCCATTACCTCTATGGTATTTGGCGGTTGGGCCAATGTACGTGTCGTTTTGAAAGATCCTTCTGAGCGGGAAGCATCCCAGCAGGAAATCGCTGACCGGCTGTCGGTGGCCCTCCGGGAAAAGACCCGGGCCATGGCTTTCGTGAACCAGCAATCCACCTTCGGCGGAAGGCGTTCCGGGCGGCCTGTTCAGTATGTGATCCAGGCCCAGGACATTGAGCGCATCAGGGATGTGCTGCCAGCCTTTATGGAACGGGCGAATGAAAACCATGTGTTACAGGCCCCTGACGTGAACCTGAGATTTAACCTGCCGGAGATGCAGATCGAGATTAACAGGGATAAAGCCAATGCCCTCGGGGTTTCCACGCAGAATATCGGACAGACCCTCCAGCTGGCGCTCAGCGGCCAGCGGTTCGGTTATTTCTTTATGCACGGTAAGCAGTACCAGGTGCTGGGTGAGCTCAGCCGCGAAGACCGCAATACCCCCCTCGACCTGAAATCGTTGTATGTTCGTAACAACAACGGAGACATGATTCAGCTTGATAATCTTGTGACCCTGAGGGAGCGAACCGCTCCGCCCCAGTTATACCGTTACAACCGTTTTGTGTCGGCAACGGTTTCTGCCAACCTGGCACCCGGTTATACCATCAGTGAAGGCATTGAAGAGATGGATAAAATTGCGGACGAAGTGCTGGATGAAACTTTCAGAACCGCATTGGACGGAGATTCCAGGGATTACCAGGAAAGTGCTTCCAGTCTGATCTTTGCATTCGTGCTGGCCATTGTACTGATCTTTCTTGTGCTTTCCGCCCAGTTTGAAAGTTTCAGGGATCCCCTTATTGTGATGATGACCGTGCCCCTTGCCATGACAGGTGCCATGTTGTTTCTCTGGTATTTTGGCATCACCATGAATATTTTCAGTCAGATCGGTATCATCATGCTGATCGGCCTGGTTTCCAAGAACGGTATCCTGATGGTGGAGTTTGCCAACCAGCGCAAACTGGCCGGCATGGCCAAGCTGGAGGCCATTAAGTATGCTGCCGCTGCGAGGTTCCGTCCCATTTTAATGACCAGTTTGTCGACCATTCTGGGTGTGATGCCATTGACGCTTGGGATGGGTCAGGGAGCAGAGGGAAGGATTTCGATGGGCGTGGCGGTGATCGGTGGTCTGATTTTTTCCACTTTCCTGACGCTCTTTGTGGTCCCCGCGGTTTACTCATACATCTCATCGGAAACAAAAAGTGCCGGGCCGCTGGATGAAGGCGTGCCGAATGAAGGATAATATTTTTCAAACAATAATAATGCGGATCAAAAGATGTACAGAAAACAGCTGATATTGATTGCAACCTTGTTGATGTTTCCTTTTTTATGGAGCCATGCACAAGAGGTTAAAAGTTTGCAGGAGGTGTTGGCATTCGGGCTGGAAAACAATTTCTCCGTCCGGATGGCCAGGAAAGGGCAGGAAATATCGGATAACAATTTCAGTCGTGGCAATGCGGGATTTTTCCCTTCACTGGATTTGCGCAGCCAGTATTCCGGGACCCGCAATAACACCGACAGGAGCAACCTGGATGGTACCACTTCTTCTTCCCGCGGAATACACAATACAGTGGCCAGTGTGAACCTGAGCCTGGGCTGGACCATATTCGACGGATTTCGTGTGCAGACTTCCTATGACCGCCTGGGTGTTTTACAGGAAATGGGGGAGCTGAACACGCAGCAGTCCATCGAAAACCTGATCGCCAGTCTGAGTGCGGAGTACTTCAACCTTATTCAGCATAAACAGCAACTGGAGAACCTGAAGTTTGCTGTGGAATTATCGCGGGAAAGGGTCCGTATCGACGAGGAGCGATACCTGCTGGGATCCGGATCGAGGCTGCAGCTGTTGCAGGCCGAGGTGTTTCTTAATGCCGACAGTTCGCGTATGACGAGGCAGGAAGAGGTTGTCAGGGCTTCACGTATCCGTCTGAATGAACTGATGGCCAAAGAAGACCTCAGGGATGGGGTGCAGCCTTCCGACACCATTATTCCGCTGGAGGATATTCTGATCCTTGAGAGTCTGAGGCGTTCCACGGAAGAAAATAACACCAGTTTGCGTGCTGCCGCCAAAAACACCACGATCTCTGAATATGAACAAAAGATGGTTGCTGCCAATACCTATCCTTATGTGAGCCTTAATTCTGGTTACGGGCTTTCCCACAACACTTATCAAACCGGAACTTACACCGATCAGCAGACCTTGGGTATGAATTACGGAATTACCCTGGGAATGAACCTGTTTGACGGCTTCAATCAGCGCAGGCGCATGAGCAATGCCCGGATAGAAGTGGAAAACAGCCTGCTCAGGGAAGATGATGCAAGGAATGCTGTAATGGCTGACCTGATCACCAACTATGAAGAGTACCTGAATTTCTTCCGCCTCATTGAGATGGAATCACAAAACCTGGATGTGGCTTATGAAACCCTGAATATTGCCATGGAGCGATACCGGCTCGGAGAGCTTTCGGGCATTGAACTCAGGGAGGTGCAGAAAACCCTGCTTGAAGCGGAGGAGCGCCTGCTGACGGTTCAGTACCAGGCCAAAATGGCTGAGATCTCCCTGAAATACATTTCGGGAAGGATTACGGAGTACCTTTAGTTAAGCCGGCCGGGCTGCAGGGTTTCCATGGGATGGTGAAATAAAAAATACTTCCTTTGCCCGGTTCTGATTCCAGCCAGATATCGCCCCCGGGCAGTCTGACAAAAGATCTGGAAATTGCAAGCCCCAGACCGACTCCCGACTTTTCTCCCGAAGGCCTTTGAGTGCATTTTTCAGATGCCGCTCTCTTTTGAGCGCTTCACGCAGTTCCTGAAAGTTTTGTGATTGTTGTTCCCCGGAGGAAAATTTGCGGGTCATTATTATATCATTGTATTAGTTATCCGTGTTGTCCCGAAGCGGCAAAGTAAATGAAAAACAGGATCCTTCCCCGTCTTTGCTTTCCACTGACAGTGCTCCCCCGTGCTCTTCGATGATCTTCCTGCTGATGGCCAGTCCCAGACCGGTGCTCGTTTCACCGGCGGTGGGGCGAGTACTGGATTTGTGAAAGGGTTGAAATATGTAAGGGATTTCATCTTCTTTGATTCCCAGGCCATGGTCAATCACGGAGGTTCTGACATATCCGCCTTCCTGAATGGCTCTGACAATTACCGTACTGTTTTTGTGCGAGTATTTGATCGCATTGCTGAGCAGGTTATTCAGAACCTGCTCAGTTTTGTTGCTGTCAAAAGTGAAATACCAGGCTTC
This sequence comes from Bacteroidales bacterium, assembly GCA_003555385.1. Taxonomy (GTDB): domain Bacteria; phylum Bacteroidota; class Bacteroidia; order Bacteroidales; family UBA7960; genus PUPG01. The sequence continues at coordinate 1,345 of PWHO01000102.1, read as the reverse complement.
CTTCGGGCATTCCAGTCGGATTTCAATATTCTTGTACCTGGCCACCATCTGGTTGAATTCTACACTTTTCTGAAGCAGGGATACATAATCACCGGATTTTAGTTTCAGCGTCACGTTGCCTGCCTCAATTTTTGAAATGTCCAGCAGCTCTGTCATCAGGCGCAGGGAAAACTGCAGGCGCTCCTCGATGTTTTTGAGAAATGCTTGCTGCTGAGCCCGGGAAAAACTGTCTGGATCATTGATCAGGATATCTGCATACGAAATGGCGGCGGAAATAGGGTTTCGCAGATCATGGGCGGCCATGTTCATGAACTTGTTTTTCTCCTCGTGGAGAATGGCCAGCTGTTCGTTGGCCTTTTTCAGGTCATCCAGGGTCTGCTCCATCAGGATCTTTTCCTTGGTCAGCTGTCGTTGCAGGTTATTTGTTTCCCGGTTCAGTTCGGCCATTTGCTGATTCTGCTTTACCATGCGGTTCAGGTCGACTTCACCTGTAACCAGCATTTGACCGTTTCTTCGGAACACCCGGGCCTGAATGGTTGTATTGATATGGGATTCACTGCCAATGGTGAGCATACCCTCATATACCGGTTCAGCAGCATCGGGCGGACAGGGAAGTTCAATCAGCTTGTCAAAGGCAGGGTTAATCAGGGTCTCTGAGGCTGTTCCGTGCATCAGCAGCCGGAAAGCGCTGTTGCCAAAAAGCAGGGAACGGTCTTCAGTGGAAAAAACGGCGATGCATAGCGCCTTGCTTGAGAGCGCAGCGTTTTCGATCTCTGACAGCCAGCGGGAGAGGAACTGCATCTGTTCGGTTTCTTTCATTATTTCAACGGCCGATTACCTGTTACTGATGCGATAAATGCTCAAACAGCGGGATGTTTACCTGCATCCACTCATAAAGGGGCAGGGCCTCATCGTAAGCTTCGGCAGGTAACTCTTCCCTGATGATATCCATCCAAGCATTCAGCTGAGCGGCCCAGTAAGTGGAGGCAAACCCCCTGCTGCGGTATGCCCTGAATACCCACAAAATGGTTTCTACCAACACCTCGGAGTTGTGGTTTTCCAGGATGGAGGCAATGAAGCGGGCATGATTGGCATGGTTGTCACACATCATTTCCCGGCCAGCCTTTCCGACCAGTTCATCGATGTCCGGACGCGAAATCATCTGTTCGTTGATCCGGGCAACCATGCGCTGAGAGGCAGCTGCATAAGCTTCGGCTGTGGCTTTGCTGAAGGGTCCCAGTTTGCCGGCACTGGTTATAAGGTCTTTTTTATCCATAAGGTTGGTATTGGTCAATAAAAGTTTCCAGTTCTTTCAGGTCTGCTATATACCGCGTACGCGGGTATC
>PWHO01000341.1 GCA_003555385.1 Bacteroidales bacterium | reverse complement strand
TGGTTATGAATGTGATGGTTATGAATACGGTGCTGTGGGTACGGTGGCTAAGGATGCGGTGGTTATGGATTCGGTGGTTATGGATGCGGTGGTTATGGATGCGGTGGTTACGGATGCGGTGGTTATGGAATATGCATGAACTTATGGGCCTGTATGGATATCATCCACTGGGGATGCGCCTTTATATATTCAACGATAACCGGAAGGATTTCCGTATACCTGCTCCATTCAGGCTGAAGGTAAAGCCGGCAGTTCTGTTTCACCCTTTCGGCATTCCGCTCCGCCCATTCCAGGTCATCCTCATCATACACAATCACTTTCAGCTCATCAGCCATGTGGAGCATATCGCGCCTGGGCTCCATATTCCTTTTCGGGGAAAGACATATCCAGTCGTATTGACCGGTAAGCGTGTACCCCCCGCAGGTTTCCAGGTAAATACTCACCCCTTTTTCTTTAAGGCTGTCACACAAGTGATTCATGTTGTACCTGAGAGGCTCTCCCCCGGTAATGACCACTGCATTGGCCGGAAAGGCATGCACATAATCCACAATATCGCTGACAATTGTAAGGGGGTGCAGGGCAGCATTCCATGACTCTTTCACATCGCACCAGTGACAACCCACATCGCAACCCCCGATACGCAGAAAGGCGGCGGGCTTTCCCGTATTGAACCCCTCTCCCTGGATGGAATAAAACATCTCCATTACAGGCAGCAGCAAACCTTTTTCCAGTTGCCGGCTGTTTTCAGAAGTCAGGTTTATCAGTTCACAATCACTCAACGGGGCCGTATATTTCTTTTTTAGATGCTTTCAGGGTATTCATCAGCAATGATGCGATGGTCATGGGGCCAACCCCTCCGGGAACCGGGGTAATGTAAGAGGTCTTTGGTGAAACCTCGTCAAAGGCCACATCGCCGATCAGGCGAAAACCCGATTTTTTTTCTGCAGAAGGGACACGATGGATCCCCACATCGATCACTACCGCACCATCCTTGACCATATCTGCAGTGACAAATTCTTGTTTGCCGATGGCAACGATGAGAATATCCGCCTGTGCGGTAATTTTCTCCAGATCCCTGGTCCGGCTGTGGCAAACGGTAACTGTCGCATTACCGGGATCATCATTTCTGCCCATAAGCAGGCTCATGGGTTTGCCGACGATATTGCTCCGGCCCAGGACAACGCAGTTTTTTCCGCTTGTTTCAATGCCGCTGCGCCTGATCATCTCCAGTATTCCGTTGGGCGTAGCAGGAATATATGCGGGAAGACCGATCATCATTCTCCCGGCATTGACCGGATGGAATCCGTCCACGTCTTTTTCAGGAGCCACATGCTGGATTACTTTTTGGGCATCAATATGCGGAGGAAGCGGTAACTGCACGATAAGTCCATCTATCTCAGGATCTTTGTTGATAAATTCGACAGCCTCCAGCAACTCACCTTCAGACACATCGGATTCGAAACGATACGTAGACGAATCAAAACCCACCTCTTTGCAGGATTTTCCTTTGCTGTTCACATAAGTTTCACTTGCCGGGTCTTCTCCCACCAGGATGGCAGCCAGGTGGGGCACCTTGCCATCCTTGTCCCTGATGCGCTTCACCTCTTCTGCAATTTCTTTCCTGATCGCTTTGGAAATATCCTTACCGCTTATAATCTCCATAATGAACGTTTTACTTGATTTTACATTAACATCGTTGTAACAGACCGGTTAAAACCTGTCATTACCTCCTAACCCCCTGCATATTCCGCATCATATTGGCCATTTTGCCCTTGCCTCCGGACCGCATGGTGCGCATCATCTTGCGCATGTCTTCAAATTGCTTAAGCAGTTTATTGACCTCCTGAATATCGGTTCCTGCGCCCCCCGCAATTCTTTTACGACGGCTTCCGTTCATGATAGCCGGATTTTCCCTTTCAGCGGGAGTCATGGAATGAATAATGGCCTCCACTCCCTTGAAGGCATCGTCGTCCAGGTCCACATCCTTGATCGCTTTGCCCATTCCGGGAATCATGCCCATCAGGTCCTTCACATTCCCCATCTTTTTGATTTGCTGAAGCTGGGAAAGGAAATCATTGAAATCGAACTGATTCTTTGCGATCTTCTTCTGCAGCTTTTGCGCTTCTTCTTCATCGTATTGCTCCTGGGCCTTTTCCACCAGGGATACAATGTCTCCCATCCCAAGAATCCTGTCAGCCATCCGCCGGGGGTGGAACACATCGATGGCATCCACCTTTTCACCGATACCCACGAATTTAATGGGTTTATTAACCACAGAACGGATCGTCAAAGCCGCTCCACCGCGGGTGTCGCCATCAAGCTTTGTCAGCACCACCCCGTCAAAATTCAGTCGTTCATTGAAAGCCCTGGCAGTATTCACCGCATCCTGACCCGTCATGGCATCCACCACAAAGAGCGTTTCCTGAGGGTTCAGGGCTTCTTTCAGTGAAGAGATCTCGTTCATCATATCCTCATCGATGGCCAGCCGGCCGGCGGTATCCACCACCACCACCTGGTGCCCCATCGTTTTGGCATGCTTCACGGACCTTTTGGCAATGGCCACCGGATCTTTTACATCGTCTTCGGTATACACCTCCACGTCAATCTGTTCACCGAGCACCTTCAGCTGATCGATTGCAGCAGGCCGGTAAACGTCACCGGCTGTCAGCAGCACCTTTTTGCTTTTTTTCCCTTTCAGGTAATTGGCCAGTTTGGCCGAAAAGGTTGTTTTACCACTACCCTGCAAACCTGCAACAAGTATAATGGCCGGGTTGCCCTTCAGGTCGATCTCCTCGTGGGTTTCGCCCATCAGCTCAGTCAGTTCCTCATGAACCACTTTCACCATGAGCTGCCCGGGAGAAACCGAAGTCAGCACATCACGGCCCATGGCCTTCTCCTTGATCCTTTCGGTAAAATTTTTGGCAATTTTATAGTTGACATCGGCCTCCACCAAAGCACGGCGCACATCCTTCAGGGATTCGGCCACGTTGACCTCCGAAATATGGCCCTGGCCCTTGATCACCTTAAACGCCTTATCTAACTTATCATTAAGATTTTCAAACATATCCGTCAGTAATTTTTGTGCAAAATTACCAATTATTCTCCTATTCTCGCATATAAAATACCCTCCCCCGTTCTTTGTTTTTTCTTACCTTTGCATTGGTGGGAGAATCCTGTCGCGTTACACCGCGTACGCACAACAATATCGTCCTCCATTGCACTATGAAAAGAGAAACGGAAGATCTGTTCAACATCCCCTGGCAGGTGAAAAAATATGAAACCCTTACCGGCCGGGATTCATCCATTTATTTCGACGTGGATGACTTTGAGGAGATCATAGAGCATTACCTCCTCAGCGGGGAATATAAGCAGGCACTGCAAGTTGCCAACTATGCAGGTTCAGTGCATCCCTCATCCATCCCTCTTATGCTGAAGAAGGCCCAGTTGCTTGCATCCTTCAACAAAGAAAATCATGCCCTGGAACTTCTGACCAGGGTAGAAACCCTTGATCCTACCAATCATGACATTTTCCTCACCAAGGGGGCAATTTACTCACAGATGATGGACTATGAAAAAGCCATCGAAGAGTATAATAAGGCCGTTTATGGTGCGGATGAACCCGATTTTGTCTATTGCAACATTGCCTTTGAGTATGAAAATATGGGCAATTTTGACAAAACCATTGAGTACCTTGACAAAGCCCTGAAGATCAACCCCGATAACGACCTGGCCATTTATGAGGCAGCCTACTGCTTTGACCTGCTTTCTCTTACAGAAGAAGGAATCTCCTTTTTCAGGCGGTTAATAGAACGAAACCCGTACAGCACAGAGGCATGGTTCAACCTGGGAGTTTCCTATATCAATGCCGGGCTGTATGAAAAAGCCCTGGACGCCCTGGACTATTCCCTGGCCATTGACCAGGACCATGAACACTCATGGTTCCACAAGGGGTACACCCTCAGTCTGCTTGACAGGCACGCCGAAGCCATTGCCGCCTACAGGGAGTCAATGGCTGAAGAAGAGTCCGACGCCATGAAGTTTTACTACATCGGCGAGTGCCATGAAAAACTGGAGGATTTTCACGAGGCAAAAAATTATTACCTGAAATGCACCAGAATAGACCCTGAGCTGGCCGATGCATGGGTAGGCATATCCATTTGCGAAATGGAAACCGGGCAAACGGCCAGGGCCGTTAACTACCTGGAGAAGGCCTTAAAAATGGACCCTGAAAACGTAAGTTATCTTTGCCTTTTGGGGAGCACGCACTTTTTGAATGAAGAATACGACAAAGGATGCGCCGCGTACGAAAAAGCCCTGGGCATCGAACCAAACGACGAGGAAACCTGGCTGGAATACGCGGAAGCACTTGTAAAAACAGGCGATACAGCCAAAGCAGGCAGGGTCATCGAAAGAGCCATAGAAACCCTTCCGGGCAAGAATGGGCTGCTGTATCTGACGGCAGCACTGCTTTTTGCCCGTGGTAAAACACAGGAGGGCAGTGTTTGCCTGGAGGAAGCCCACCACGCTGACCCGAACGGTCTGCCCCTGTTGATGAAGCGCTTCCCAAAGCTTTGTGAACACCCTGATTTCACTGATGCGGCAACCAACCTCTGTGTTTAATCACATCCCCTGCCGTTAAATACTAAATCTTCTTTACTATGATCAAGCTTTTACCCGAAAGAAAAGAAAAGCCCAGGCATTCGGGCGTCACTATGGTAATGGACAAAGGATTGGGGCTCCGACAAGCCCAGGATCTGGTAGAAACATCTGGTCACCTCATCGACTTCATCAAGCTGGGGTTCGGAACTTCCATGGTATGCCGCCAGGTAAAAGACAAAGCCTGGCTTTACCGTGAGCACGACATCAAAGTCTATGTGGGCGGTACATTGTTTGAAGCCTTCCTGGTCCGTGACCAGCTTGATGAATACCTCGGGTACATTGAAGAACTGGGATGTGACGCCGTGGAGGTCTCCGACGGGTGCATCCGGATGGATCAAGAGGAAAAATGCCGTATTATCAGGCAGCTGGCGGAAGATTACACAGTGGTATCGGAAGTGGGGGCCAAAGCCGATGATGTAGTCATGGCTGCAGGCGACTGGGTGCAAGCCATGAACAAAGAACTGGAAGCAGGCAGCAGTTTCGTGATCGGCGAGGCACGTGAAAGTGGCACTGTTGGCATTTACGGAAAAGATGGATGTGCCGACGAAGCTTTGATTCATGAGATCGTGGCACGGGTGCCGGGTGAAAAAGTAATCTGGGAAGCCCCGGCCAAACACCAGCAAACATGGTTCATCCGGCTGCTGGGCGCGGATGTGAACCTGGGCAACATTGCACCTTCCGAAGTTGCTGCACTGGAAACCCTCCGGCTCGGGCTGCGGGGAGATACGTTTTTCGATTTCCTTCCCGATCACCTTAAAGAACGTAAGCTCTGAATCCATGAGTCGAACCCCGGAAGCTTACCTGTTACTGATTCTCAGAGGCATGGCCATGGGAGCCGTGGATGTGGTGCCGGGCATGTCAGGCGGAACCATCGCACTGATCACCGGCATATACAAGGAATTGATATTCAGCATCAGATCCATCAACCTGGATTTGCTGAACACCCTCCGCAGAGAGGGAGTGGCTGCGGCATGGCGACAAATGAACGGCAACTTTCTGCTGGCCGTTGTTGCCGGTATTCTGATCAGCATTTTTTCGCTGGCCAAAGCTGTATCGTGGCTGCTGGTCAATCACCCCATGATGGTCTGGTCATTTTTTTTCGGACTGATCATCGGAAGCGCCATCTATGTGATCCTACGCATGGAGCGGTATAACCTCCGCGGCCTCGTATTTTTTCTTTTAGGGGGCTTCATTGCCTATTACCTTACCATTGCCACACCTGCCACCACCCCGGAGCAACTGTGGTTTATTTTCCTTGCCGGCAGCATTGCCTTCTGTGCACTGATATTGCCCGGGCTATCCGGCGCCTTCATCCTCATTTTCCTCGGAAAATATGAGTTTATGCTCAACGCATTGGTGGAACTCAACCTGAAAGTGATCGTAGTATTTACAGTGGGCGGAATTGCAGGAGTGCTGGCTTTCTCCAATGTGATCGGCTGGTTGTTCAAAAAACATCCCAATGCCACACTCGCACTGCTGGCCGGGTTCATGGCAGGATCGCTCAACAAGTTGTGGCCCTGGAAAAAAATACTGGAAACACGTATCAACAGCGTGGGTGAAGAAGTACCCCTGCTGGAACAAAGCATTTCCCCCGGGATGTACGCTGAAATCTACGGGCACGACCCCCAGGTACTTCCGGTTATTATTTCAGGACTTGCAGGGCTGATTCTGATCCTGGGATTTACCCTTTTGAGCCGTCGGCAAAAATAAGGATGCGCACAATACGGGGCACTGTTTCCTGGCGGACAAACCGCTATTAAATCTACATACCGAGCCGTTGCTTCTTGTCCCACAAATAGAGGAACAGAGAAGTAAATACCACCCCGAATACAATCCCCACATACGGATTCACTCCGTCTACCGGTTCCACAGCCGCACGATATATACCAAAAAATATGGCCCCCAGCCCCGACAAAAGCATAAAAAAGAACAGGAACCTGTCGAAAAGTTTCTCAAAGCGGCCGGGCACATGGGGGGGCTCCGGTTCTCTGCGTCGGTAGGCGTACCTTCGTGCGGCAGCCTGCTGTGCGGGTGAGGGACGATAATAAACTGTTGTTCCGCTAATTCCGTGACGTAAACGAAGGTCATACAAACGTCGCTTATCCGGGTCAATCAGCACCTGGTAGGCTTCATTGGCCAGCTGAAACTTGCGGGTGGATTCCAGTCCGGGGTTTACGTCCGGATGCAAGTGCTTCGCCTTCTGCCGGAAAGCCCGTTTGATGGAAGCCGGCGTTGCATTGGTATGCACGCCCAATATATGATAATAATTTGTCAAATGCGGGGCTTCATTGGTGGTATATACTACCGAAATTAGGCAAACTCCCGAAAAGTTACAAGAAGTGTGGCGGATTTTAAAAAAATACTTGTCCGTCACAAAAAAAATTCCGTACTTTGCACTCCTTAAAAAAGGCGTTCATTTGTCATCAAAATATTTTCAGAAATGTCACGTATTTGTCAGATAACCGGAAAGAGGCCCATTACAGGACACAAGGTATCCCACTCTAACGTCAAGACCAACAGGTGGTTTTATCCCAATATCCAGGAGAAGAAATTCTTTATCCCGGAAGAGAACCGCTGGGTTACCCTGAAAGTGTCCGCAAAAGGGATCCGCACAATCAATAAAAAAGGCATTTATGCTTGTTTGCAGGAAGCCCGCAAAAAAGGTTTCGTCAAGTAAGTTTTTTAAAAAACCGGCAAAAAAGCTGTTGCACGATTCGTGTAACAGCTTTTTTGTTATCCTGAGGTGTTGAAGATTAGTGTTATATAGATGACATGATTGTTAAACTATTATAATAGAAGGCTTAAAGCACTTGCAAATTTTCTGATGTCCCCGATTATTTATACATTTATCCAAAATTAGGGATGATTATGTCTCGAAACCTGAGACTCATACTTTTTGCCTCGTTGTTGGCCGGCTATCTGTTCTTGCCGGAGGGCGAGCTTACTGCCCAGTCTTCAGACAGGCGGGTCATCCAGTTTTCAGGACTGGTCCTGACCGGGGACAGTTTGAAGCCTCTCCCCTACACATCCGTATGGGTAAAAAACCCCAGCAGGGGTACAACCACTGACTATTATGGGTTTTTCTCCATCCCTGTTTTTGAAGATGACACCCTTCGTTTTACCTCCGTAGGTTACATGGAAGCCCATTACGTGGTTCCGGATACCCTGTCCCAAACAAGGTATTCAGCCGTTCAGATCATGACAGCGGACACCATCCAGCTTCCCGAAACGGTTGTTTATCCATGGCCGACCCGCGAACAGTTCAGGCATGCTTTCATCCATACCGAAGTACCTTCCGATGACTATGACCGTGCCATGCGCAACCTGGCTCATGCAGAGATGCGGGAACGGTTTGAAAAAATGCCCATGGACGGCAGCATGAACTTCCGAAATCACGTTCAGCAACACACAAGCCAGCTTTACTATGCCGGGCAGAGACCCCCCATGCGGATTTTTGACCCCCTTGCCTGGGCTCAGTTTATTGAGGCCTGGCGCGAAGGAAGGTTCCGGCGCGGCGATTAATCGATGATACAGACAATAATTTAAATCCCCGCAGGTTATATAATGGTACAGCCAGCCACAAAAACGGGATTCCCGAAAAACGATGGCTGAGAACAATGTATTGACTCCATGCGTTTGTTGCGATTCTTTTTCGGGCTTGCTCTTCTTTTAACCTTCCCCGCGGCATCCATGGGCCAGCAGGCAACCATTGAAGGATATGTCAGAACCGCTGACGGCGACGCGTTGGGTTATGTCAACCTGTCACTTCAGGGAAAGCCTGCCGGAACCAGCACCGGCGTCGACGGTTTTTTCTCCCTGAGGGTGCCGGCCAACGATTCCATCGTTCTGAATATCTCCTATATCGGTTATCAGGCAAAGTCGGTTCCCTTGTTGCTCAGCCCCGACGAAATCCGTCAGCTTGACATCTTGCTGGAACCTTTAATGACCGACCTTCCCGATATTGAAATCGTTGACAGACAGCTATTGTCAGGAGACATCACCAGGCTGAACCCAAGGCTGGCAACCATACTTCCCGGGCCGGGTGCCGGAGTGGAATCCCTTATCCAGACCCTGCCCGGGGTGTCAACCACCACAGAACTCTCGGCACAGTATTCGGTAAGAGGGGGCAACTATGATGAAAACCTGGTATACGTGAATGGTATTGAGGTATACCGGCCGTTCCTGGTAAGATCCGGACAGCATGAAGGCCTGAGTTTTCTGAATCCCGACCTGGTTTCCTCCATCGAGTTTTCCGCCGGGGGCTTTAACGCTGAATACGGCGACAAAATGGCGTCAGTACTGGACATCACCTACCGGACACCGGAAGAGTTCGGGGGTTCCTTTTCACTGAGTCTGCTGGAAGGCTCATTGCACCTGGAAGGAGCATCAGCCACCCGGTCCCTTTCCTACCTCTTCGGTGTAAGGTATAAATCCAACCAGTACCTGCTCGGCACCCTCGATGCCCAGGGTGATTACCAGCCCTCATTTTCCGACATACAGGGCCTTCTCCGTTACCGGATATCCGACCAGTGGTCGCTCAGCCTGCTGGGAAATTACAACAACAACCGTTTCCGTTTCGAGCCCGAGGTGAGGCGGACAAGATTTGGTACCGTTTCAGAAGTACGCGAATTCACCGTTTATTTCGACGGAAAAGAAGTGAACCTTTTCAATACCACTACCGGTGCCCTTTCACTTGAATACACCCCCCGCGACAACACCGAAATGCAGCTCATCACCAGTGTTTTTCAGTCAGACGAGCACGAGAATTTCGATGTAATGGGACAATACTGGCTGCACCGTGTGGAAACAGATATGGGCAAAGACAATTTCGGACAGCCGGTGGGTGAACCCCTCGGGGTGGGAACGTTCCTGGATCACGCCCGCAATTACCTCAATGCCATCGTCTGGACCACAGAAATCAAAGGCCGTTGGAATTCCGATGAAGCCGATTTACGCTGGGGCATGAGTTTTCGTCATGAAGATATATACGACAGGCTGAATGAATGGGGTCTTGTGGACTCAGCCGGCTACTCATTGCCACAGCACCCGCCAAATGAAATATGGTTACAGGACACGCTCAACACAAAAATACATACCCGGTCAAACAGGCTGACGGCATATTTGCAAAACACCACGGAGTTTATGCGGCCTCACGGACGTTTTGAATGGACTGCCGGGGTCAGGACGCATTACTGGGACATGAACAGGCAATGGGTGGTGAGCCCGAGGTCCACCCTGCTATATAAACCGGGCTGGGCACCAAAGTGGTCATTCAGGGGATCAGCCGGTTACTACCACCAGCCGCCGTTTTACCGCGAACTAAGAAACATGGAAGGACAGCTCAATGAAGATATACGGGCCCAGGAATCCATCCATTTTGTACTGGGGTCCACCTATCACTTTACCGCCTGGGACAGGCCTTTCAGGTACACCACCGAAGCTTACTACAAGTTGATGGACCACCTGATTCCTTATGAGGTTGATAATGTCAGGATACGTTATTACGCCGACAACATTTCCCGGGGTTATGCCACCGGGCTGGATATGCATATCAACGGAGAGTTTGTGCCGGGCATTGAATCCTGGGCAAGCATGTCGCTGATGCAAACCAGGGAAAAAATAGAGGGAGCTTATGTAACCAATGAAGAAGGCGAAAAGCAACCCGCCGGTTATCTGGCCCGGCCAACAGATCAGCGATTCAGCTTCAGTTTGTTCTTCCAGGATTTCCTGCCCCGCAACCCCAGCTACCAGGTACAACTGGGGTTTTTCTACGGCACAGGCCTGCCATTCTGGGCCCCGCAGCGCGACAGGCAACGGAACATCGGCCGGATGCCTTCCTACCAGCGAGTCGACATCGGGTTTTCCAAAGAGCTGATCGGCAGCAACACCAACCGGCAATCGGGCCCATGGGGCCACCTGGAATCGGTGTGGCTCACTGCAGAAGTTTTCAACCTGCTGGAGATCAACAACACCATTTCCTATACGTGGATCAGGGATGTGCAAAACCAGCAATTTGCCATCCCGAATTACCTTACCTCCAGGCTAATTAATCTGAAGCTCATTGCCCGCTTCTGACACCTGCCTTTTTGTCATTTTTCTGCCACATTCCCGGTAATTAACGCACGGGAAGGTGTCATATTTTCAAAATAACGGCTTTTGGCCTGAATGGCACAATCATTGAAAAGACAGAGTTGGAATCAAATTGACTAAACAAACATAAAAAAGGAATAAACAATGAGCAAAATTATTGGTATTGACCTGGGAACAACCAACTCTTGCGTT
>PWHO01000232.1 GCA_003555385.1 Bacteroidales bacterium | reverse complement strand
TGTGGAGCCATTCGCTGGAAGCTGCTGCCCGTTATCAGCAGCCCTGGGGCACTTTTCGGGCGGGAATCAGCGGTTCACACTTCTTCCATGATTTCTCCTACAACAGGGCGGAAGTCTTTGGCAGAATAAATCTTCGCGTATTTCAGGGCTTTTCCCTGAACGTCAATGCAAATTATGAGATCATCAATGACTTGTTATCCATCCCTGCAGGCGACCTTCCCCTGGAAGATATTTTGCTGGCCCAGACGCAGCAGGCAACAACTTACAGTGTATCCGGCTCAATCGGGATCAGCTATACCTTTGGTTCTGATTTCAGTGCCGCCTATAACCCAAGGTTGTAAGGTTGCAACAAGGACGCTGCGCCGGGGTTGTTTCCGCCAGCTTCCTTCAGATTCGACCTCACGATGGACACCCTTGCTATTGGCTAACGCTTCCAACTGTCATAGTGCGTTCGGGACTCTCACCCTATAGTTATTGCCCATGCCGGGCGCACCTAAAAAAAGGCTGCCCCGATTGAGGCAGCCTTTTTTTTATGAATAAAGCAGATTGCTCTGAAACAAATCAGATCTACTTGCTGTAATCTATATCAGCATGACGCTTATACTGTTTATATCGCCATTGCGCATCATCCTGTGCAACTTTGAACAGCTTATCGGCATCTTTCGGGAACGCCTTTTTCAATGAAGAAAAGCGAACCTCAGAGTTCAAAAACTCGCTGAACTTGTCCCAATCCGGCTCTTTGCTGTCGAGCTGGAAGGGGTTCTTTCCTTCTGCCTCAAGCAGCGGGTTGTAACGGAAGAGGTGCCAGTAGCCCGATTCCACAGCATCTTTTGTTTGCTGCTGGGTTTTACCCATTCCGCCACGCAAACCATGGTTGATACAGGGTGAATAGGCAATCACCACACTTGGTCCGGGATAAGCTTCGGCTTCACGTACGGCCTTCAGGAACTGGTTCTGGCTTGCGCCCATACCAACCTGTGCCACGTAAACATACCCATAGGTCATGGCCATCATGCCCAGGTCCTTCTTGCGGATACGCTTACCGGCAGCGGCAAACTTGGCAATGGCACCAACGGGCGTTGACTTGGACGCCTGACCACCAGTATTGGAATACACCTCGGTATCCATCACCAGCAGGTTTACATCCTCACCAGAGGCAATCACATGGTCGAGACCGCCATAACCGATATCATAAGCCCAGCCGTCACCGCCAAACATCCAGACTGACTTTTTCACCAGGTATTGTTTCAACTCCAGGATCTCTTTGGCAACTGGATTTTTCTCTTTCTGAAGCACTTCAACTACTTTGGCAGAAAGCTCTTTGGACTTTTCTCCATCTTCCTTGCCTTCGATCCATGCTTTGAATGCCTCGCGGGTATTATCATTCAGTTCACCTTCCATGGCTGACCGCATCAGTCGTTCAATGCGCTCCCTGAGCTTATTGACACCCGTGGCCATACCAAAACCATATTCGGCGTTGTCTTCAAACAAAGAGTTCGCCCATGCAGGACCATGTCCGTCACTGTTCACCGTATAGGGAGTTGCAGGAGCAGATCCGCCATAAATAGAGGAGCAACCGGTGGCGTTGGCAATCATCATCCTGTCGCCGTACAACTGTGTGATCAGTTTTACATAAGGTGTTTCACCACAACCGGCGCATGCTCCGCTGAACTCAAACAACGGCTGTGCAAACTGGCTGTTCTTGACAGACTGTTTTTTATCAAGCAGGGTGTCTTTGTAGGATACGTTGTTGTGGATCCAGTCCCAATGCTTGTCTTCGTGCATCTGCTCGCCAAGCAATTTCATTTCCAAAGCTTTCGTTTTGGCCGGGCAAATGTCCACACAGTTTCCGCAACCGGTGCAGTCAAGCGGACTCACCTGCATGCGGTATTTGAGGCCGGCCAGGGACTTGCCCTTGGCATCAATCACCTCAAGGCCTTTCGGTGCCTGCTCCATCTCTTTCTCATCGAGGAGGAAAGGACGGATTACCGAGTGAGGACAAACATATGCACACTGGTTACACTGGATACAGTTCTCTTTGATCCATTCCGGAACATGCACGGCAATTCCACGCTTCTCATAAGCGGTGGTTCCCTGTGGGAAAGTTCCGTCTTCACGTCCGCGGAATGCACTTACAGGAAGGTTATCACCTTTCTGGCTGTTAATGGGGTAAACAATATCGCGGATAAATTCAGGTACATCTTCCCTGATATTCAGTTTGATTGTCTTAGCAGCCTTCTTCCAGTCGGCCGGAATCTCAACCTTAATCACTTTACCACCTTCATCAACAGCGGCGTTGTTCATCCGGACAATTTCTTCTCCTTTTTTGCCATACGTTTTCTGAATGGCATCCTTCATTTCCTTTACGGACTTTTCGTAAGGAATCACCTCGGCTACCTTGAAAAAGGCACTTTGCATGATGGTGTTGGTACGACCACCAAGACCGATCCGTTCTGCAATTTCTGTTGCATTGATGATATAGAACTGAATGTCATTGTCAGCTATATAACGCTTCATGTGATCAGGCACCCGCTTCCTGGTTTCCTCCTCATCCCAGATGGAGTTCAGCAGGAAGATCCCGCCTTTTTTCAGACCGTGAAGCATGTCGTATTTCTCCAGGTAAGCCGGAACGTGGCAGGCCACGAAGTCGGCGGCATTGATCAGATAGGGGGAGCGAATGGGGCTGTCTCCGAAACGAAGGTGGGAAACGGTGATACCACCTGATTTCTTACTGTCGTATGAGAAATAGCCCTGGGCAAACTTGTCAGTGGTGTCTCCGATAATTTTGATAGAGTTTTTGTTGGCACCAACGGTACCATCCGCACCAATTCCGTAGAATTTTGCTGCATAGTTGCCTTTGGGAGAAACATCCACATTATCACCAAGCGGCAGTGAGGTAAAAGTTACATCATCCACAATACCTACGGTAAAGCGGTTTTTCGGCTCAGGCAATTTCAGGTTGTCAAATACAGATATGATGTGCCCGGGAACGGTATCTTTGGAGCTCAGTCCGTAGCGACCACCAACAATTACCGGGGCATTTTCTTTTCCGTTGAACAACTCGCATACATCAAGATACAGCGTTTCACCGTTGGCACCGGGCTCTTTTGTACGGTCAAGTACGGCAATGCGCTTCACGGTATCAGGCAATACGCGGAAAAAATATTTGGCAGAGAAAGGACGATACAGGTGTACACTGATCAGACCTACTTTTTCTCCCTGAGCCATCTTATAGTCAATGGTTTCCTTGATCGTTTCCGTGATGGAACCCATGGCAATAACAATGTTTTCTGCATCAGGGGCGCCGTAATAGGTAAATGGATGATATTCACGGCCACAGATCTTAGAGATTTCCTGCATGTACTCTTCCACCATATCAGGAACTACCTGGTAAAACGGGTTGGCTGCTTCCCTTGACTGGAAGTAAATGTCAGGATTCTGGGCAGTACCCCGGGTAACGGGATTTTCCGGATTCAGCGCGCGGTTGCGGAAATCCTGCAAGGCCTTCATATCAAGCAGCTTGGCAAGCTCTTCCTGGCTGGCCTCTTCTACCTTCTGCACTTCATGCGAGGTACGGAAGCCGTCAAAGAAATGAAGAAACGGAATCCTTGATTTAATTGCAGCCAGGTGGGCGATGGGTGCAATGTCCATAATCTCCTGTACGCTACCTGTGGCCAGCATGGCAAACCCCGTATGGCGGGTACTCATTACATCCGAATGATCTCCGAAAATAGACAACGCCTGCGCTGCAAGGCTCCTGGCGGAGACATGCAATACGCCTGGCAACAATTCACCGGACATCTTATACATGTTGGGGATCATAAGCAAAAGCCCCTGCGAAGCTGTATACGTACTGGCAAGCGTACCTGATTGAAGTGCACCGTGCATGGCACCGGCAGCACCTGCTTCAGACTGCATTTCCACCAGTTTGACTTCTTCACCAAAAATATTCTTTCTGCCACCGGCAGCCCACTCGTCCACATTTTCAGCCATGTTGGAAGAAGGGGTGATCGGATAAATGGCCGCCACTTCACTGAACATGTATGCAACATGAGAAGCCGCGTGGTTTCCGTCACACGTAATAAACTTTTTCTCTTTGGTCATAATAGTTATTGTTTGTTAGAATTTCAAAAGGTCTTATTTATAGGGAGTTAGACCACCTCTTGGAGGCGACAAATTTACGAAATATTATCCACTATATACAGTAAATCCGCCTATTTATAACGATTATAGGTAAGGGAGCGACCGGGCATTGTTAATCGAAAAACATCCAGGAAACACCGAACTTGAACATTGCTTCGGGTAATGGATAGAATGGAATGTCGTACACCTGACCATGTTCAAACACCAGGCCGGCGAGATGCTGAAATTTCACAAAAAGCCTCGCCCGGCTGATCCGGGCATTGACAAATGCATCCACAAGAAAAACATGACCGCTTTCATAATCATACTGGCGGTAAAATTGCCTCAACACAGGCATATATGCCATCGGCTCATATGGAGCATTATACCTTACATCAAACCCGATATGCGTAAACAGTGCATCTTCGAACAGGCTGAAAGCCGCATAGAAGGAATGATTACTGATCCACCGCGGAAACTGCTCATAATGTCGTTTATCCAGAAACTGGTACAACAATTCATGCTTTGTGCGAAACACACCCGGTTCAAATCCTGCCGATATCCGGGCGGTCCATACAGAAACGGCATTTTCACGTGGTAGTTGCACAGGATAAGCAGCCGCATTCAAAAAAACCGGACGACTCAGCAAATAATAGTCTCCTCTAAGGGAGAGGTTGTTCCACGAATACCTCACATTGAGATTCAGGGTGCGTGAGGTACTGAAATCATTGTCCCAACGCACATAATTGCTGTTAAACCGACTGTAGAAATAGGGGGCCTGCCGTTCAAGGTAGGCAGCTTCAAGGCGCAACCGGGATGCATCAGACACCCTGCCGGCATTTATCCCGCCCATAATGCTAAGATCCTGATCGTTGTAACCGCCATAAGTGTATTTAGCGAATCCGTCAATTGACAAAAACAGCTCGGGATCAGAGCGAACCTCAACCCCGGGTTCGAATTGTGAAAACCGCTCCTTCCTGAAAAATTCTTCTGCCCCCTGTTCAGCCAGGCCGGGCTGCCTGATATTTACCAGGCGATGTTCAAGAAATACGGTGAGATTTATCGGAAAGCGCCTGTCTTCACTTCCGGCAACCTGGCTGGACCAGCTAAGCCTGTTCTCCAGCACATGCACCAGGGTTGAATCGTAAGTAAATTGTTCGTTGAACGGGGTTTCCCGGGGATAGAAAGCTGGTGAAGGCATCCCTCCTTCTTCGAAAACATATGCCTCCCGCCGGTATTCTGCCGAATGCCTTAATACCCCAAAACTCAGGAAGCGACCATTTTCCAAAGTGTCATTTCCCAGGTGAATCCCGGGCTCATAAGACTGATGAATGCGAAATGCCAGCTCACGGTAACGTGCGGCAGCATCATACAGGAATACGCTGTCGCGCACCTCATCCTCTTCAAACCCCAGGTGATCCTGCAGCCCACCGCTCTCCATATTTTTCACCCGGTTTACCACAAAACTTCCCAATACCTGGTAGCGCTCAGAAGGTGTGACATCCAGGGTAAGCAACAAACTGGCATTCCTTGACCGGACCCGGCTGTAATACCCCGGAGAGTTTACCACCTGATATTCCATCCCGCCATATACATTCTCATGAAAACGCTGATTATGCCTTGCGGTAAATAACTGTTCGTTTTCTGAACCAGTCACATAAAACAATTCGGAATACACAAAATCCGGCCTGTAGAACTTAAGGTCACTGATTGAGTAAGTGTACCCGGGAAATATATTGTCAGGATAGAGTGAAAAATGCTGTTTCCGGTTGATATCAAACGCCAGGGAGCGGTTTACATGCCCCACGTTTCCCTTCCCGGCAAAAAAATAAGGGTCTCCGGAATAAAAATCATAGCGCTGAAAACCGGAAAGCGTG
The DNA here is from genome assembly GCA_003555385.1 of Bacteroidales bacterium. Lineage (GTDB taxonomy): Bacteria > Bacteroidota > Bacteroidia > Bacteroidales > UBA7960 > PUPG01. Next base: position 5,057 of record PWHO01000232.1, on the reverse strand, counting down.
GTGTCAAGGTAAAGGTCACCGTCAAAATACGGATTTAGGAGATCAGTTTCCGTAAACCAGGGTACAACAGAGGGCGGATCCTCTTCGCCGGATACCGTCAGCGGAATCAGGAAAACCATACTAAACCATACACCAACAAGGAAAACATTACGAAGCATGGTTACATATCGGAATTGGTCAAAAAAAGCGTTGTAAAGGTAATCGTTTTTTTGCTGCTGCCGCATAGTCCTGCACGGTATTTGCTGGGATAAAATATGCTGCTCCGGGGTATTTGTATTCTTTTGGCAGTCAATTATTATTATTTTTGTATCTCTCTTAAACGTTGTCAGTTAGAAATGTACCGACTCGCCTGTTTGCTTACAATATGTATGTGTTTACTTTTCCCGGACCAAAGTTTTTCCGGGAACAAAGAGAATCAGCAGCGTTCTCCTGAAAATATTTCCGTGGGGCTTACACTTAGCGGCGGTGGCGCGAGGGGGCTTGCCCACGCCGGTGTTTTACATGTGCTGGACAGCCTGGGAGTCAGAGTAGATTACATTACCGGAACCAGTATGGGGAGCATAGCAGGAGGCATGTATGCTTCCGGCTATTCCGCCAAAGAAATTGAGGAATTTGCAATTGGAATGGACTGGGAGTCGATGTTTGCCCGAAGCAGTAACCTGAGTTACATTCATCCTGCAAGAAGGGAGGACCACAGGAAATTCTTTCTGGAGGTTCCGGTGGCCGAGCGTAAAATTCAGCTGAAAACCGGTGCCGTCGAAGGGCAGCAATTATGGAATACTTTAAATGAGATATTTCTGCATGTCCACGATATACGTGACTTCAGCCAGCTTGACATTCCCTTTGCATGCATTGCCACCAATGTGGAAACAGGAGATCCCGTACTATTGAAAGACGGCAACCTCATCACAGCCATCCGGGCCTCAATGGCCATCCCCTCGGTATTTACCACGGTAGAGCGGGACGGGATGAAACTGATTGACGGAGGCGTGGTCAACAACTTTCCTGTGGTTGAGGCAAAAAATATGGGGGCTGATTATGTGATCGGTGTCAATGTATCACAGGGTCTGAGACCAGCCGATGAATTGACTAACCCCATCGATATCATTTACCAGATGGGATTTTACAGTGACGCTAAATCTTTCATCCAGAACAGGGAAGCGACTGATCTATACATTGAGCCGGACCTTAAAGGATATACAGCAGCCAGTTTCGCCAACACACAAGAGATCATTGAGCAGGGAAAAATTGCTGCCCGAAAAATGATCGATCAACTGCTCGAGCTTCCACAGAGGGACCAGCACAGGGAAGGCAATATCGCCCAGGAAAGGGAACAGATGCAGATTGTCATAGATACTTTGCAATTCAACGGGCTGGAAAACGTCCGCCCATGGTTCGCAAGGAACTCAATGAATATTGCTACCGGAGACACCATCACTTCTTCAGCGTTGACAAGGGGGATTAACCGGCTGTTTGCGACGGGCTATTTTGAACGGGTGCACTATAACCTGCAATCAGACGAAGCCGGCAATGGGGTCACTCTGGTGGTTGACCTTAAAGAACGACCTTTTTCGAGTCTCGCGGCAGCCGTTCATTTCAGTTCATTTTCCGGGGTTGGTCTGATTGGGAAGGTGGGGAGTGAGAGATTGTTCACCTACAACGTCATGGGTGAACTGGCCATTCTGGCCGGTGAAAATCCGGCTTTCAAAAGCCGTTTGCTCTTTTATACAGGTGACAGGCGGCGTTCATGGTTTGATTTGGTTAACGAAGGACGGATCATTATTTTCCCCCTGTATGAAGATTTTGAACCCATCGCGGAATACAGGCAACGATACTTCCGTAGCGAACTTTCTTTCAATAGTGTTTCAGGAGCAAATGGATTTTTCTCGCTGGGTTCCGGCTTCAGTTTCCAGGGGTTGTCGCCGAGAATGAGGGGGAGGATCACAATTGAAGGAAATATCAGGGCTTTTGATGCGTTCGCCAGGTACAATATCAATAGTTTGAACAGGAACTCTTTCCCTACCTCGGGGCAACTTTTTGAAGGATCCCTTTCATATCATTTTAACCAAAAACCTTCGCTTTCCACGCTGAGGCTGGATGGCCAGGATTCCACCCTGGAAGACATGGGTATTGAAATAGGAAACTTTTTACAGGCAAAGCTTAATTGGGAAACCTACGTGCGGATCAGTGAAACACTGACCCAGCTATTACAATTCCAATTCGGGTATAATTTTGATTATAACCAGGGCTTCATCAATAACTTAAATGTGGGCGGCACCTACGCTTTTCTTAACAACCAGGTTACTTTCTGGGGTCTCAACGAATATGAACTGATCACAGAATCGGTGTTTGCCGGCCAGCTTGGGTATCAATACCATATAGGACATGGGCTTTACGCTTCAGCATTTTCTAACGCTGCACTTTATGATTTCATGCTTAACAGGCCTGAAGAGATTGGCTCAGATAACCTGGTTTACGGAGGCGCGCTGTCACTGGGATATGACTCCCTGATCGGACCTTTTGAGCTTACTTTCGCGTACAGCCCCCAGTCTAAACGGATTACCGGTTACCTGAACCTTGGTTGGGCTTTTTGATGGGCTGCGGCCAATGCACCCCCTCTCCCGCTCCCGGGTTGCCTGCTAAAATCTACGGGCGGCTCACTGCGCGCAGGCCAATCCGGCCGCACAGACGGTTCTCAGACCGTAGAAAAAGTCGCATTATATTTTGACGATGTAAACTAATTGGTTAACTTTGTATAATGGTTAGAGAGGTAATTGCATACAAAAATAACTTCATCAATTTCTATAAAGGTCAGGATTCAAAGATTCAAGAAAAAATTGAATATGTTCTTGATTTAGTAAGATTTGAGAGACAGATTCCAAAAAAGTTTTACAAGTTGCTTGAAAACACTGACGGAATCTGGGAAATACGGGTAATAACCACATTTAAAAGTATTCGAATTCTATGTTTTCAGGACAAAGGAAACCTTGTTGTACTTACCAATTGCTTTCTTAAAAAGACACATAAAACGCCTAAAAAAGAGATTAAAATGGCAGAAAAGCTTAAAACCGAATACTTGATAGAAAAATATGGAGGAAAATAATATGAAAAACACAACCAATTTTGAAGATTTATTAAAAGAAAAATATGGAGAGAAAGGGACTCCAGCAAGAGATAAGTTTGATGCTGATTCGTTGGCATTCAGACTAGGAGTGATGCTTAAAGAAGCCAGGAAAGAGGCAAAAGTAACTCAGGAAGAACTTGCAGCAAGGACAGGGACAAAAAAAAGCTATATCTCCAGAATTGAGCGAGGACAAAGTGATATTCAGTTTTCAACATATTATAAATTGATTGAAACAGGTTTAGGGAGACATTTGAATATATCAATCGGATGAAAACACTATATCAGAACCGTTAGCGTTCATTGTTGCCCGCGATTCATATAGTAGAAGGGAAAGCTGCCGAAGGTCAAGAAAACAGGCGAGGGGTTAGTTAGGTTGGTGTGGTGTACCCAACGATCGCCTCGGAGTGCCCGCGTCAAAATCAAGGGTTCACCAGAGAGGGGATGCAGCAAGAAAGGGCTGCAGCAAGCAGTCCACCGGCCGGCATTGTGGCACAGAGCCTGAGGCAACAATTAAACCTCCCATAAGAAAATCAGATACGCCTATGAACCGCCAGGCGGCCGAATTGGCCTGGATCGTTCTTTACCTTGATTTCCAATGGGTGACAAGCCTACATTTTTCCTGGCCGTCATTGCCTGATATGGAATGCAGGCAACGCAAATGGTCTTGATTTGTAATGCATTGTGTTTTAACATCCACTTTGTTTCCTGCAAAGGTTTCTTTGAGCCATTGCACCTGTAAACGATCCATCCTGTGGGTCTCATGTATTGAAGGGGGAATCGACTCCAGGGCCCATTTCACGTAAACCACATTATTTACATGCTGATTGATATCTATATCTGTAGTCAGCACCCGGAAGCTGGCCATGTAGTCTGCTCCGGATAAAGACGGTATTTCATCCATATGCATTCTTTCCTCAGGTGAACCATCGTGGCCATAGGCTTTTTTCATGTTTTCATCAACACGTACTGGTCTTTTTTTATTGGTGTCCAAAAAGATCCACGAGGAATTGGCAGTCGCCAATTCTCTTAGGTCGGTATCAAGCACACGGTAGCTTCTGAAGCCCATAAACCGGTATACAGAACTGGGGATTGTTTGGACCACAATTCGGTCATTGAATGCAGGTGGATGGACAAACCGGATGTCAAAACCATGCAGCAACCAGATCACCCCGTGTTTACGATAATATTCCAACCCTACCCCTTCAGCTTCACTTTGAAGCAATGCCAGTTCTTCAAAGTAATTCATCAGCGCATCAATCCTCAGCGCTCCGTCGATCCCGGTTTCATAAATGTGTACACAATACTCTTTTTCAAAAGGTTTTCCGGCCATTGCAGCAGATCTTTTATACGTAAGTCAGTAAAGGACAAAATAAACCTCTAAATTAAGAATTTCCATTGGGCTGGTAAACGGGGGGAATGGTTGTTGGTTAGTTGGTTGTTGGTTGGTGGTTCTCATGGGCTATGGACCGGGAAAGCTGCCAGTGGCCTGGTAAACGGGCCAAGCGGTTGTTGGTTCACACGGGCCATGATAACTAAAAGGCGCGAAGCGCCGAAACTAACAACTGGAGGCGCGTCAGCGCCGACTAACTAACAACTGGATGGGGCTGCAGCAAGCAGGCCACCGGCCGGCATTGTCACACAGGGCCCGAACAACCAATTCAACCACCGCTAAAAAATCAGATACGGCCTATGAACCGCCTGGGCGGCCGGATTGGCCTGCGCGGCAGTGAGCCGCCCGTAGATTTTAGCTGGGGCAGCCCGGCAGCGAGCGGGGGGGTGCAGCCCACCAACCAACAACCAAAAGGCGCGTCAGCGCCGTAACCAACAACCTGCCTGCCCCGTCCACCGGTTACAGGCAACCCCCACCATCCTCAGCCCATGAGAACTAACAACCAACAACCAACAACCAACAACCAACAACCGTCTAGAACCT
>PWHO01000226.1 GCA_003555385.1 Bacteroidales bacterium | reverse complement strand
TACCGGGTGTTTTTTTCCCTTTGAGAAAAAAATCAATTAACTTTGCGGTCGTTTTTTAACATGATAACATAAAGTGCGATAACATGCAGAATAAAGGTTTGATAAAGTTTTTCGCCATTGCGTTTGCATTGGTGTGTCTTTACCAGCTCTCCTTTACGTATTTTGCCAACAAGGTGGAACGTGAAGCGAGAAGCTATGCGCATAGTGAAAAATTCCAGGAACAGGCGCGTTCACTGGCTGATGGTGACCCTGTGATGGAGGCCTATTATATGGATTCCATTGCCCAGGCGGAACAGCAGTTCTATCTCGATTCCATGATGAATCGAACGGCATTCAACCTGGGGTTCCATCAATATACCTTCAGGGAGGTCAAGGAACGTGAGCTGAACCTCGGCCTTGACTTACGCGGAGGGATGAATGTAACCCTTGAAATCTCTGTTCCCGCCATCGTCAGAGCTCTGGCCACGGATGATACGGACCAGACGTTTGAAACGGCCATGGAACGTGCGATCGAGGAGCATCGTGCAAGCCGTGACGACTTTATCACCGTATTCGGGAGGGTTTTTCAGGAAGTTGATCCGGGTGCCAGCCTGGCATATTTCTTCAGTACCCCTGAAATGCGCGACCATATCACCGTAACATCCTCCAATGAGGAAGTGCTCCGGGTGTTGCGCCGGGAAGTGGATCAGGCCGTAGACCGCTCCTTCCAGATTCTGCGCACACGTATTGACCGCTTCGGGGTAGCACAGCCGAATATCCAACGACTGGCAACTACCGGTCGGATCCTGGTGGAACTACCCGGAATCAAGGAGCCGGACCGTGTTCGCAGGTTGTTGCAGGGAACGGCCAAGCTTGAATTCTGGGAAACATACGAATTTTCTGAGATCTATGAATATTTCTGGGAAGTTAATGAGCGCCTGGCAGACATGCAGGCACCAGACGAGCCAGAAGATACAGAAGCCACAGAAGAAGACGATTTCATCGAAGAGCTCTCAGAGGATTTAGACGACATTGATCCTGAAGACAGTGAGAGCATTGCCGATATGCTGGGCGAAGACTTTGATGACCTGGAAGAGTTCCAGGATTTTGCCAGGGATAACCCGCTGTTTGCTTATCTGACGCCTGCATTCGTTCAGGATCAGGCTGGCAATATGCTGCCGGGACAGGGTCCGGTGGTCGGATACGCCGCTGTACAGGATACCGCCAGGGTAAACAGAATGCTGGATCAGCCCCAGGTTCAGAATATATTCCCGCGTGATCTTCGCCTTTACTGGAATGTGAAGTCTGCCAGGGGTGCAGAAAATATGCATGAACTGATCGCCATCAGGGAAACGACCCGTGACGGCGCGGCACCGCTGACGGGCGAGGTGATTACCGATGCAAGACAGGATTTCGACCGTACCGGCCAGGTCGAGATCACTATGTCAATGAACAATGAGGGTGCCCGTGTGTGGCGCCGCATGACAGGCGACAATATCGGGCGCTCCATCGCCATTGTGCTTGACAATTATGTCTATTCTTTCCCAACTGTTTCCTCCGAGATTTCCGGCGGGCGCTCCCAGATCAGCGGACAATTCTCCGTACCGGAAGCCCAGGACCTCGCCAACATTCTGAGGGCCGGTTCACTTCCGGCACCGGCAAGAATCGCTGAAGAGGCGGTGGTTGGGCCTTCGCTCGGGCGTGAGGCAGTTAACGCAGGGTTCACTTCATTTATTATCGCGTTTATCGTTGTACTGATTTACATGGGCTTCTACTATAGCCGTGCCGGCCTTGTGGCTGACCTTGCCCTGGTTGCCAACATATTCTTCATTTTGGGAGTGCTGGCATCACTGGGTGCCGTGCTGACCTTACCCGGTATTGCCGGTATTGTCCTGACCCTTGGTATGGCTGTGGATGCCAACGTGATCATTTACGAAAGGATCCTCGAAGAATTACGGGCCGGTAAAGGACTCCGGCTGGCCATTACCGACGGCTACAACAATGCCTATTCTGCCATCATTGATGGTAACATCACCACCCTGCTTACCGGTGTTGTGCTGTATATTTTTGGTTCCGGCCCGGTGCAGGGATTTGCGACCACACTAATTATTGGTATTATTTGCTCCCTGTTTACTGCTATTTTCCTTTCCCGCCTGATTTTCACCTACTGGCTCGATAAGAATATAAGTTTCCGGTTCAATAACAAAATAACCAAGGATGTGCTGACCAAGGTCAACTTCGACTTTATTGGTGTCAGGAAGCGGTTCTATGTGATTTCCGCCATTGTAATCCTGCTTGGACTCGGATCATTTGCAGTGCGCGGATTGAGCTATGGGATTGATTTCTCAGGTGGCCGCTCTTATGTGGTACGTTTCGAAGAGGATGTCAATACAGTGGATATGCGATCCAATCTGGTTTCGCAGCTGGAAGAGCCGGCTGAGGTGATCACATTCGGACCCTCCAACCAGGTACGTATCACGACCGGTTATCTGATCGATGATGATTCAACGGAAGCGGATTCCATTGCCGAGCGGGCAATATTCGAGGGAATTAAAGACTTCTTTGCGGAGCCAATGACCTACGAGGAGTATGTGGCGGATGATGATGACAAGGTTGTTGGTCGTTTAAGTTCACAAAAAGTCGGACCTGCAGTGGCCAGGGATATCAAAGTAGGTGCTGTAATCAGTGTGGCCATTGCACTGCTGATCATATTTACTTATGTTGCCAGCCGTTTCAGGAAGTGGCAGTTCGGGCTCGGCAGTATATCTACGCTCTTCCATGACGCCATCATTGTAATCTCGCTTTATTCGCTGTTATACAATGTGGTGCCCTGGACCATGGAAATTGACCAGGCATTTATTGCCGCCATTCTGACCATTATCGGTTATTCCGTGAACGATACCGTGGTTATTTTTGACCGTATCAGGGAGAATATCAAGCTTTTCCCGAGAAGGGAGCTTAAGACCAATATCAACAATGCCCTGAATGCGACCCTGTCGCGTACGTTCAATACCTCGGGTACCACCATTGCGGTACTGTTGATTATTTTCCTCTTTGGCGGTGAGGTGATTCGCGGTTTTGCCTTTGCATTGATGATCGGTGTGGCCGTGGGTACTTATTCCTCACTGTTCAACTCAGCACCCATTGCCTATGACTTGTTGATGATGAAGGACAAAAACAAGCACAGGAATAAAAGCGAAAAGAAATAAACCCTTGACATTATACAGGAGGACTGAACTATGAAAAAGAACATTAATCACCTGACGCTGAAAGGAATGGCTGCTCTTTTGGTGGCTTTTCTCCTGCTTCCTTATGGTTGCGGCGGCCCCGAGACTGCAGATATTGATACTTTTTCCGAAAACTTTCGCGGCCATGTAGAAACCCTGGCTTCTGATGAGTTTGAAGGACGCGCGCCTGCTACTCCCGGTGGGAGAAAATCGGTTGAATACATTGAAGGAGAGATGGAACGCATTGGCCTTAAGCCCGCTGTGAATGGTAGTTACCGGCAGCCGGTTCCGCTGGTGGAGATTACTGGGTATGATTTCTCTGACTTGGTTATCCGGGGAGAGGGGAACGAAACGGCTTACAATTATCTTGACGACATGGTGGTTGGCACTACCCGGTTGCAGGATTATTCAGCTCTTGAGGAGAGCGAGCTGGTTTTTGTCGGATACGGTGTGGTTGCACCCGAGTACAACTGGAATGACTATGAAGATGTAGACGTGGAAGGCAAGACCGTGGTTTTGATGATCAACGACCCCGGTTTTATGCTGGAAGACGAAGCATTGTTCTCAGGCCGTGCAATGACCTATTACGGGCGCTGGACGTATAAGTTTGAGGAAGCTGCCCGCCAGGGTGCTGCCGGAGCCCTGATTATCCATCAGACCGAACCCGCAAGTTACGGTTGGGACGTGGTCAGGAATTCCTGGTCAGGAACCCAGTATGGCATTGGGGAAGAAAGCGACGATCCCAAACTGGAAGCTGAGGGGTGGATTCAGCTTGATGTGGCCAGGGAGATTTTTGACATGGCCGGAGTAAATCTTGATGAAGCCCTTGAAAGTACTGTTAACCCCGATTTTCAGGCCTTTGATCTAGGTCTGACGGCAAGTGTGGACTTCAACAACGAGTTCGATCATGCTGAGTGCTACAATGTTGTAGGTTATATCGAAGGTACTGAGTATCCTGATGAAACCATTGTATATATGGGTCACTGGGATCACCTGGGAATGGTAGAAACAGAGGATGGCGTGGATATCTATAATGGCGCCGTTGACAATGCCACCGGCGTAGGTGCCATTCTGGCGATTGCAGAACGTTTTGCCAACCAGGACGAGCAACCCAAAAGATCACTGGCATTCATTGCAGTTACTGCTGAGGAGTCGGGATTGCTGGGGTCTGCTTACTATGCTGAAAACACTGTTTTCCCGCTGGAGACTACAGTAGGTGGAATAAACATTGATGCACTCAACGTGTATGGGCCTACCTGGGATGTACAGGTTGTAGGGTATGGCAATTCTGAACTGGAAGATTACCTCCGGAGGCACGCTGCCGACCAGAATCGTCACCTGGTAGAAGAACCCACGCCTGAGGCCGGATTTTTTTATCGTTCTGACCACATCAGCCTGGCCCGTCAGGGAGTACCCATGATCTACGCACAGGGTGGTAACGATTATATCGGCAAGGATGAAGGTTATGCGGAAGAAGTAGCTGCGGATATGGCTGACCGCTACCACGCACCAAGCGATGAGATTCATGATGGCTGGGTGTGGGATGGTCTGCACCAGGATATGTGGATGTATTACCATCTTGGGTATGAGCTGGCCAACAGCGATACGTGGCCCAACTGGTACGAAGGCAACGAGTTTCGTCAGATTCGTGATGAAAGCGCTGAAGCGCGGAAGCGTTAAATCAATCTTCAGCCCCTTGCCCGTTTCGGCTGTGCCGATTCTCCGCAGGGCAGGATGTCTGTTATGAATAATATTTATATATTTGGGCAGCAGTGCAGAAAAGCACTGCTGCCTTTTTATTTCAAACCTTTTCTTTAATTAACCGACTCAAGCATGAAAACTGTTGTTCTTTTTTCTCTTATGCTGGTTATTCTGGCCGGGAAAGCAGCTGCATCCGATCAGCCAGTAGGTTTTGTCTCCGATCCTTCGCTTTCGCCTGACGGAAAGTACGTGGCTTTTGTATATGACGATGATTTGTGGGAAGTGCCGGTAGATGGTGGCCGGGCGTTGCGGCTCACGGCGATGGATGGAAGGGAATCTTTGCCCCGGTATTCGCCTGATGGAGAATGGATCGCCTTTTCCGGCACCGTCGACGGAAACACCAATGTGTTCCTGATGCCTGCCGGAGGTGGGGAGATCACCCAGTTGACTTTTCATCAGTCTTTTGACAGGGTAGACAGCTGGTCATGGGACAGCCGCCACATTTACTTTCATTCTTCCAGGGAAAATATGAGTTCAGTGTACCGGGTGGGAATTGATGGAGAAACACCCGAAAGAGTACTTGAACATTATTTCAATATTCCCCATCATGTGGTTGAACATCCTGATAACGGTGCCCTGATTTTTACCGAATCCTGGGAAAGCCTGAACCAGCCCCAGCGAAAACGTTACCGGGGTTCGCACAGTCCGGATCTGCTGTCTTACCATGCTGAAAGTGATGATTATACACAGCTCACAGATTTTGAAGGCAAGGATTTATGGCCTACCATTGATCGCATGGGCAATCTGTATTTTGTTTCTGATGAAGGGAATGAGGAATATAACCTATACGCTTTAGTTGATAACGAAAAAGTGGCACTGACACAGTTTGATACTTCCATTGGACGTCCCCGGGTAAGTGCCAACGGTGAAAAAGTGGTATTTGAGAGGGATTACCAGTTATATGTCTATGATGTGGCCTCCGGTGATATACTTCGTCCTGAGGTGCGTCTTTCCCACAAGAATACCCTGCCGCTTGACCAGGATTTTAATGTACGAAACAACATCACCTGGTTTGATGTGTCTCCTGACAACAAGAAACTTGCCTTTGTTTCAAGGGGCGAGTTATTTGTTTCAGATATTGAGGGCAATTATGTCCGGCAAATGCAGGTTAACCCGGCTGAGAGGGTTACAGAAGTTCTATGGGGAGCCGATAACCAAACCCTTTATTATTTCCGCACGGTGAATGGATGGACCAACCTGTTTACCATTTCAGCTGACGGAAACAGCAGCGAGCGTGCACTGGAAGAAAATGAGGCCACTAGTCGTTTGCTTTCTTTAAGTCCTGACCGTACCAAAGGCGTATACCTCAACGGGCGGAAGCAGGTAAAACTTGTTGACCTGGAAGAGGCTACAACCAGGGTAATTGCAGAGGCAGAATTATGGGGTTTTCAGAATTCACCTCCCGGATTTTCACCCGATGGACGGTATATCTTATTTACCGCTTATCATAATTTCGAGCAAAATATCCATATCCATGACCTCGTGGATGGTGAAACCATTCAGTTGACCAACACCGGGATGTCAGAGCGGGTTCCCTCGTGGTCGCCATGTGGAAAATATATTTATTTTGCTACGGACAGATATCAGCCCAATTATCCGCGGGGAAACACCCAGGACAGGATATACCGTATTCCTTTGTACCGGTTTGCGGAAACGCTCAAATCAGAAAAATTCGATGCCATGTTTTCAGAGCATGGAGATGGAGACAATGGCACATCCCAAATTCAGATCGACCTGGAAGGGATTGCAGAGCGCTGGGAACCAATGCGTGTAGCGAGTATCGGAAGGCAGTGGGCACCCCGGGTTTATGAGTATAACGACCACCAGCTCATGTTTTTTACTTCCAACCACGACAAAGGGCAATGGGCGTTGTGGAAGACAGAGATTAAGCCTTTTGAAACACCTCAGCCGGAACGGATAGAGGGCCCCTCTCCCGGTCAGGGTTTACGTGTTGTGGAAGCTGAGGGTAACTTTTACCTCCTTGCAGGCGGAAATATTCAGCAGATTCAGACAGGCCCGGGACATTTGGAGGCCATTGATATTCGTCACAGCTTTTCACGAAACCTTTCCAACGAATTCTCCCAGATTTTTTATGAAACATGGGCGTCACTGGATGAGAATTTTTATGAAGAAGACTTTCATGGCATTGACTGGCAGGAAATGCGCGACCGTTATGGCAGTCATTTGCCCTATGTGATGACCAGGGATAATCTGAGAAGGCTTGTGAACGATATGCTTGGAGAACTCAATGCCTCCCATACGGGGTTTTCCAGTGCGGGTGAGGAGGAAGAAATTTTTTACTCTGCTTATACAGCTGAAGCAGGCATCGTTTTTTCCACAGAAAATCCCTTTATGGTAGAACGTGTATTAACGGGCAGTAACCTGGATTTGTCAGAGCCTGTGGTCCGGCCGGGGGATGTGCTTCTGTCTGTAAACGGTCGTGAGGTCAATTCCCGGGAAAACCGCAACCGGTATTTTTACTTTTCGGGGATGCCTGATGAGCTTGAAATGCGCTTTGACCGTAACGGAGAAGAAGTGATGGTCAGGATGAAACCGCATTCTCCGGGTCATATCGATAACATGCGTTATGATGAGTGGATTGAATCAAACCGGCGTTATGTGGCTAAAAACACTGGTGGAAGGGTCGGATATGTGTTCATGAAGAACATGTCGGCAGGGGCATTGAATCAGTTTCTGATTGATATGTCAACGCATGCAAGGGAAAAGGATGCGCTCATTTTTGATATTCGTTTTAACCGAGGGGGAAACGTCCATGACGATGTGTTGCAATTTCTGGCGCAGGAACCCTATATGAAGTGGCGTTACAGGGGCGGTTCAGATGCCCCTCAACCCAATTTTTCCCCTTCCGGGAATCCGATCGTGATGCTGATCAATGAGCGTAGTTTGAGCGATGCGGAAATGACCGCCCAGGGGTTTAGGGAAATGGAACTGGGTACCATCATCGGTACCGAAACCTACCGCTGGATAATATTTACCTCGGGTAAGGCAATGGTGGACGGATCGTTTACCCGCTTGCCCAGCTGGGGCTGTTACAGCCTGGAAGGAGAAAACCTGGAGATGACCGGTGTAGCCCCACATGTGGAAGTACACAACACATTCCATGACCGTCTGCGCGGAAATGACCCGCAACTTGACCGGGCAATTGAAGAAGTGATGGAATCGCTGGGAAGTCAGGGGCGTTGAAACTCTACGACCTCCAGATCCTTAACTCGTTGGCCGTCGATGCTGAAACGTACCATGGTGATCACCTGGTGAAATCCGCTTTTCCCGGCCGCACCGGGATTGATATGCAATAGTTGATTCCGGTTATCGGGCATTACTTTCAGTATATGTGAGTGTCCGGAAATAAACAGATCAGGTGGTCCTGATTCAATGATTGGCCTCACTTCCGGGGTGTAGCGATCCGGATATCCCCCGATGTGGGTTATCAGGACGTCTGCATCTTCGCAGCGAAAACGCAGAAAGCGCGGGTAGATTTGCCGAATATCCTGCCCGTCTATGTTGCCGTGCACCCCACGCAACGGTTTGATGGAACTGAGCTCTTGCATAACTTCCAGGCTGCCGAAATCTCCCGCATGCCAGATTTCGTCACAGGAAGCAAAAATGCGTGGAATTTCCGGGTGTATAAAACCATGTGTGTCGGATAACAGGCCTATTCGTTTCATTCCAGTGCAATATTTTGGGCATTCTTAAAATCGTATGGATTTTTCAAAGATATTCTTTTATTCTTCCGGTGACACTCAGAAACTGCATGATTATTGAGAAAAGCCAATAAAAACTCCGAAGCAATTGCCTTTTTTTATAATTTGTTCATTATTTTCGTTGAATAATGGTGGCGTTCAGCAGCTAATCATGTACTTTTGTGCTTTATTTTTAGTCCGCATCAGTTTTTATAATGCTTATGGAACGTATTAAGATTTTGGATAAAGAGTTTGAGATTTTTATTTCATCTGAAAGGATCCAGGGAGCAGTGAAGCGGATGGCAGATGAATTATATGCTGACTACCACGATAAAACCCCGGTTTTCCTTTGCCTTTTAAATGGGGTGTTTATGTTTGCTGCCGACTTGTTCAAGGCATACAAGGGCAATTGCGAAGTAAGCTTCATTAAATATGCATCTTACGAAGGAACTTCTTCCACCGGAAAGGTCAATACTTTGATCGGCCTTGGCGAAGATCTTAATGGCCGGGATATTGTAATTCTTGATGACATTATTGACAGCGGTACGACCGTAGCTCATTTACTGGAACATCTAAGCGAATTTAACCCGAACAGTGTCAAAGTGGCCAGTTTGTTGCTGAAGCCTGCAGCTCTGCAAAACAAAGTACCAACCGATTATATCGGATTGGAAATCCCCAATGACTTCATCGTCGGGTATGGCCTTGACTATAGTGGGCTTGGAAGAAACTACAGAGATATTTACAAAATTGCTGAATAGAAAAAATCCATATAAATTCATTTCCCGGGAATAATTTTTATGTCATGTTAAACCTTATCATATTCGGGCCTCCCGGCTCAGGAAAAGGAACCCAGTCCGCCAAGATTGTCCAGAAGTATGATCTGCTTCATTTGTCTACCGGCGAATTGCTCAGGGAGGAAATGCAAAAGGACACCCCCCTTGGCAGAGAGGTCAGCAAATATATGGACCAGGGTCTGCTTGTTCCCGATGATATTGTCTGGCGAGAGCTCTATGAATATGTAACCCAACACCTGGATGCACCCGGATTTATTTTTGACGGATTCCCACGCACCATCGTTCAGGCCAAAGCCCTGGATCATTTGCTGCAGGAGAAAGAATCCCACATTTGCCTGGTAATTTCGGTAGAAGTTAAGGAAGAAGAACTTTTCAGCCGGCTTATGGGTCGCGGCGAGGATTCCGGCCGTTCTGACGATTCTGCGGAGATTGCCAGAAGACGCCTGCAGATATACAAAGACCAAACTTTCCCCCTAATATCGTATTATAAGGCCCAGGGTAAGATCGTATCTATTGACGGGATGGCGCCCGTAGAAGAAGTGTTTTCCCGGATATGCAACGCCGTTGATGGCTTTCTGGACAAACAAAAAGTATAACCCCCATTTTGTATACAGAAGGGGAAATTTATTAATTCGATGAACGCGAACTTTATTGATTATATCAAAGTCTATTGCCGTTCCGGTAAGGGGGGAGCAGGGTCTACACATCTCCGTCGTGAAAAATTTATCCCCAAAGGAGGTCCTGACGGGGGAGATGGTGGACGCGGCGGGCATATTATCATAAAGGGCAACAGCCAGTTGTGGACGCTGCTGCACTTAAGGTATACCCGTCACTTATCTGCAGAAGCAGGAAAACCGGGAGGTCGGCAGCGCAGTACAGGGGCTTCCGGCAAAGATGTTACGATCGAGGTTCCCTTGGGAACGGTGGTAAAGGACGCCGACACCCAAGAGGTTGTTACTGAGGTTACAAAAGACGGAGAACAACATGTTTTGCTTACTGGTGGCAAAGGGGGGAGGGGTAATGTGCATTTTAAATCAAGCACGCGACAAACACCCCGTTACGCCCAACCCGGTGAATCCGGCCGGGATAGTTCCTTTATTATGGAGTTAAAGGTGCTTGCGGATGTGGGACTGGTCGGGTTTCCCAATGCAGGAAAATCAACGCTGTTGTCTGTAGTCAGTGCGGCAAAGCCGGAAATAGCCGATTATCCTTTCACTACCCTGGTGCCCAACCTGGGGATGGTACCCTATCGCGACAGCCGCTCTTTTGTCATGGCTGACATTCCGGGGATAATTGAAGGGGCGCATAAAGGAAAGGGACTTGGGCATCGGTTTTTACGTCACATTGAGCGTAATGCTTTACTGCTGTTCATGGTGCCCGCGGATAAGGAAGAGATAGAACAGGAATACCGTATTTTGCTGAATGAACTTGAAGCCTATAATCCTGAATTGCTGGATAAACAAAGAATGCTGGCTGTTACCAAATGCGACCTGATTCCTGATGATGATCTTAATGTATTAAAAAAGAAGCTGGACACCTCATTGCCGGATGTGTCGAAAAGCTATATATCAGCTCACACAACCATGGGCATTGAGTCCTTGAAAGACCGCCTCTGGCAAATGATGAATGAATGATCTGTTTGCCGGGTTGATGGGTTACCCTGTGCCGTGTTGTCGGGTTACCATGT
>PWHO01000075.1 GCA_003555385.1 Bacteroidales bacterium | reverse complement strand
CGCACTTTCAAGCGCACCAGCATGCAATCCCCCCGCAAAAGTTTTGTCTTTGCCTTTACAAATCCTTGATAATCTGTAAAATTAGATTAATTCTAATAACGCGCATTGGTCAAAATAGTATATCCACATGGAAGAAGAACAGATCAGGCAGCGCTTTGAAAACCTCAATGTTTGGAAATCCGGCGGTCAGAGAGCGCCGCATAAGCCGCTGCTGCTTTTATACGCGCTGGGCAGGTATCAGCAGGGCAAATCCCGCCTGATGCCGTCAAAAAGCGAAAAGCCGGCAACAGTCCTTCCAGGGCGGAACTGCTCAGGTGCGATGTAAATGGCGGTTTCAAAGAAGAGATTTACGAGGCTGTTTTCCGGGACAGGAAACTGCGGGGAGAGATAGCCGTCACGCTTTTGGAGGTCAGTTTTCCGTCCACCGTTCATGAGGATATCCTCCAGGCCGTGGGTATTGATATCGAAGCGGCTGCAGCCCCTGGCAAAGCCCGTGATCGCCGATTTCGAGAACGGATACTGAGTGCATATGAATACAAGTGCGCGGTATGCGGTTAATGTAAGGCTTGGCCATACCCTTGTTGCTGTGGAAGCCGCCCACATAAAATGGCACCAGGCCGCCGGCCCGGACGATGAAACCAACGGTATCGCCCTGTGCTCAATGCATCACAAGCTTTTTGACCGGGGGGTATTTACTTTGTCCGGCGGACTTATCGTCCAGGTTTCAGAGTTGGCCCATGGTTCAGCAGGATTCAATGAGTGGCTTATGGCGTTTCATGGCAAATCGATAATGCCGCCGCAAAGGCCCTCATATTACCCGGAAGCGCAATATGTTTCGTGGCATGTGAAAGAGGTCTTTAAAGGATATCAGAGGCATATATAAGCATTACCAAAAAAAGTATTAAAAAACTCTTAAAACGAACCCTCATGAAAGTTATTGCATGGATGATCAATTGCAGAATGAACCTCCGGGGTTCGTTCCAGGTGATGAAGTCCAGTGTATAAGTGATCCAAGCCGAATAGGTACTATTGTCGAAATCTGTGAGGTACATGCAGCTGTTCAATGGTACCGTGTCAATTTCGGTGGTGGTAGCCGACCCAAGATGGCTGAACCCGATTTGCGGCCTTTTATTCCGTCAAACAAACCCATCGACAATTTAATTAACAATCGTATTGACGGCTATCGAGAATTCCAACGCCTTATTACACTGCAGCGCCTTGTCAGGGATTCACCATTAAGAAATAATATTTATGCCTTTAATGCCTCCCGTACGCGATTCTTTCCTTATCAGTTCAAACCCTTGGTGAAATTGCTGGACTCCCCTAAACACAGGCTGCTCATTGCAGATGAAGTGGGGCTTGGAAAAACCATTGAAGCGGGCTTAATACTCACGGAGTTAAGAGCAAGGCAAACCATTCAGCGGGTTCTAATCGTCTGCCCCGCAAGCCTAACAGGAAAGTGGGCGATTGAATTGAAAACCAGATTTGCAGAAGACTTTAGGTGTCTTTCATCGAGGGAGTTTCTTGAATTCCTTTCCGATTATGAAAAAGCACCGCATGATTCAAATTTAAACGGCATTGTTTCATATGAAAGCATAAGAAAAAAGACTGTAATCGATCAATTGGAAGCGTTATCTCCTCATTTTGATATTGTTATTGCCGATGAAGCGCATTGGATGAGAAATTTCGGAAGAAAGCAAAGAATGGCCGGCACCTTATTAGGTGAAGGGGCTGATGCCATGTTATTATTGACGGCGACACCCATCCATTTAAGCAATGATAATCTATATAGCTTGCTCAACCTTATGGATGATGAAGAGTTCCCTGATAGGTATACGGCGGGAAAACGGTTCAATGATAATGAACCAATCGTTAAAGCCCAGATCTGCATGGGGCAGATCCCTCCGAATATCGATGAAGCAGTTGAACTAGTCGAAAAATCAGGGATTAACAGCCATATTAAAATGAATCCATTGTACAATGAAATTAAGTCCGACTTGGATGCATTGAAATCGGAAGTGAATAGCTCATCTCAGGATCGGGCGCTAATCCTGAAGGTACAAAAAGATCTCTCAGAACTTAATCTTATTGGCCATATTTTTTCCCGAACTAAAAAAAGAGAGGTGCAAAGCAATTTTCCAACTAGACGGGCCCATTCGATAGATCTTATCTTTACCGACCTGGAAAGGGACTTTTACAATGCCGTTACAAAATATGTTCGATTAAACAGTGAATCAATGGGATACGCACCTGGTATTCGGCAATGGATACTAAATACCCCTCAAAGAAGAATGGCTTCATCTATTCCAGCCATGGTTGATTATTACAGGTCTCATTTCGGACTTACCGAAAAGGACCTTTCTGAAGATATGGATCAGGAAGAAGAAACAGACTCTGAAGAAGTGATAGATACAGCAACTTTAGAAGGGGCAAGAGAACGATTGAGAAAAATATTGGTCCAATGGCCAGAAAATGGACCTGATACCAAATATGAAAAATTTGTATCCATT
>PWHO01000264.1 GCA_003555385.1 Bacteroidales bacterium | reverse complement strand
TGGTTAAAAGCCCTTTGATATTCACGGCTGTTCCTGTCTATGACAGCCTCCGGGTCATTTTGACGAATTGAGCTTTCAGCAATACGCTGAGCACCCCTGTCCATAACCCACTCCATTAACCCTTCATTAAGATAAATCTCTGAGTATCTCTGACTGGTAGAATTTGGATCACTGGGATCTTTGGGTTTATAGATTCTCTCAAATGCACGCACAGCAGATTCTCTTTTTTGCTGCAAGCTTTCTAGTGACTCACCCTCCTGAATAAATCCTTCGCTTCCTTCTACCTGCTCACCGGCTTCAGCCTGACGAATAGCTCTTTCTGCAATCCGGATCTTTTCTATGGCATCAAACCCTTCATGGTGTAAGTATTGTGACTGACGAACCGCCTGTACATGCTCAGGGGACATCAGTTGATAGTTGTTAATTGTCTCAATGGCAAGATTGATATCCTGCATAAAAGTATCAATGGCTGCATCTGCAACTGAACGAAGACCTTCTGTGCCTTCTTCGCCTTGGCGAATTACCTGTCCTTCTTCAGTGATAAAATCAGGACCAAAGATTCCATTAACCTCTTGCTCCCTTTGAAGTTTCTCACGAAGCTCTTCAAGCTCTCTTTGACGCTTGCCTTGCTTCATCTGTGCAAGATGAATCGCCACGTTTTCAGTATATAGCTTGCTGTCGTTGGCCTGCCTTGCTTTGTGAGCACCTCCGATATAATACATTGGTATTCCGGAGATAAAAGAAGAAATAGCAGCAATACCGGCTTCATCTAAAGTAATACCTACATCAAAAGGCAGTTGTCCTGAAAGCACGTCTTTAGCCTGTTGGTGATCTTGCTGTTCTGACTGCCATACATTTGCACTAAGCTCTTCGACGTTGTCATGCTTGTCCCGGCGAAGGAACGTAGGTAACCCGTCTACATCATGCTCCACAAAATATTCATACCCATGAAGCTTGTGATTCTCTACTATTGATTTGGCATTGGGGATGGCAAAGTGCTGATTATAAAAATGCTCAATGGGAGCATGGAGAAATTCTTCACCAATCTCTTCAAAGCCTTCCTCAATGGCCATTGCCGTTGAGCTCATATACCAAGGCCCTTCGGACATTTTTTGAAGCCTGGATCCTGCCTGGTTTCTTATGTTGGCAAGTCTTCTTACCATGCCGGTAGAGGCTGCCTGATTCAATTTTGAAGAAGTTTGTGGGGCAAGCTTACCCATAGATGAACCGGTAGCTTTACGAACCTGTTCTCCGAGCCGGCTCATCTGTTTGTTCATAAGACTATATGAACGCCCTGACATCATAAGCTGTGCAAGGTTGGCACTGATCAGCATGTTAGCCGTATAAGTACCTGCTGCAAACTGGAAAAAAAACGCTGCTGCCTGTTGTTCAGTACCGCCCATTTCGAGTATCATGTTCCGGAAGCTCGCACCTGCCTGGGTAGCACCAAGACCAAGCGATATCATACCGGCCTGACGTGGTCCAGCACCACGAGACCTTGCTATCTTACCCAGGGTAGCCATAGAAAAAAGCTGACCAACACCTGAATAAACACCATAGGCAAAAGAAGACCAGGATTTAAAAGGAGAGTCTTCTTCGTCCTGATTCATGTGTGTAATATGAGATCCTACATTGGTAAGGGAATTACCAATTCTGTTTGAAATTTTATCGGGGTCATGCTGACGACCAGCGTATGCAATGGCTTCGCTCAAATCAGCCACAGAAGAAATAAGACCACCGAAACCCTGAAAGGTCATACCCATAAATCCTGAAGTAACACCCCTTAGGTTAAAGATCTTTCCCATTGTAGAGCTTTCCATCCTACGTGGCCCGACAAAAGTTCTAACGGAATTTGGGTCGTTAATTTCTGACCATGGACTTTCAGCCCAGTAGTAGGGTACATCAGATTTTGGATCCGGGTTTTCTGTTAGGCGAAGCAAACGACCTCTGCGGTTTTTACCTTCGTTCTTTACCCAGTTATTGTTACGGTCAAGAAAAAAGCCAATACCTTCGGCTACCTGATCAGGGGTCTTTGTCTGTATGCCTTCATATAAATGCCCCGGAACAAATTTATAGTCCGGTGACATAGGTATATAATCAGGTTTACGGGCAGGCTCTACAGGAAGCCCGTAATTTTCAAATATATTAAGGTTTGGCAAAAGGTGAGAAGTGGCAAGTACAGAGTCAGAGTTGTCATGCTTTCCGGCCTCATAAAGCTTATAGGCATTTTCAAACCTTTTATAAAGCTCCTGAAGATCTCTTTCTCCAAGATCCGGGAACTGCTGTTGATAATATTCAGGCTCAAAAAGTTTAACCGGGAGGTTTTCTTTTTTTGAATAAAAGTCAACATCACCTACACCTACACCACGCATCATTGCACTACCAAAGTCCAACACTTTTCCTTGCTCGTTTTCTTTTGGCGGCTCTTGATTTTGAATTTCAGCATTTGTGCGAATCTCTTCAGCAGGGTTTTCCTGCCTTTGAAAGTCCTGCAACTGTCCTTCGGCACTCGG
>PWHO01000253.1 GCA_003555385.1 Bacteroidales bacterium | reverse complement strand
TGCTGTCAATGGTTCGGCCTGGGTGGTTCTCATTGGTTGTGCTTTTGTAATACAACTACACTCACTCTATCCTGGTTGCCTGTAATGGCATCCAGTTTGGATAAGACGGCCCCCAGGTCATCGGCTTGCTGTTTTTTCTCAGGGGTATCAGCAAGGATCGTAAATGTTTGGGGCTGCTCCCCTTCAATATAACGTCTGTATGTGGTTCCGAAATTTGCCAGGGTTTCATGCTCCTGGTCAGTTAAGAAAACATCCGTCATTGCAGGTGTTTGCATGGCTTGTTTGATTTTATCTTTACGTGTCATAGGCTTTTGAAAAAAAGGGGGCAGGCCATGAGTGAAAAACCCGCCCCCCGATATTACTAACCTTTGCCAGTTTTAACGGACTGGCAGCCGCAAGGACAGAAAAAAAACCAGGTTTAACCCTCCTACCTGGAAGGGAGCTGTTATGTCGCTTCGCCTGTGGTCAGGATTGCAATGCCCTCAGGGTGCAAACATGCGTATCCGGTGCGCTTGTAAACTCTTACACCTACTGCATCGTTCTGCGCCAGGTTCATAGTGTTTCCATCGCTGTCTGTCAATGTGGATTGATCCAGTATTTTCACCCTAACACCTTCCTTGTCGCCATAGACGCAAGTTTTTTGAAGGTTGGCAAAAATTGCAAAGGGCAAATCCACTTCGCTTTCATCTGCCGAAGGCAGCACGTCAACCGTGTAAATTGGATAGCCCCAAATACGGGCCGGCTCATTGTCGGCCATTGGTCGGCTCACCAGATACCTGTTTTCATTGTCCTTCAACTGCTGGATAGCAAACAGCACGTCTGAATGAACGTAAAAGGCACCGTTTCTCCTGGCTTCTTTAGGTACGGCATAAATCGCCTCCAAAAGGTGATCCGCTGTAATGTCCGTAATGCCTTCTCCGGCTTCCATTGTTACAGGAACAACCCCGGTGGCATTAATTACACCATCAAACGGATCCCCATCGCCAATATCCCCGGAAAAATAAACTCGATCTTCTTCCCTGGCAATGGCATCGCCAATTCTCCGGGCTACATAGGCCACAAGGTCAAAGGCTGCATCTTCAATTAATTCTTCTGTGATTACTGCAATGGCGGCCAGTTTTTTCAGTTCCTGGACAACCTGATCCAAACCAATTTTTGTAATCGGCTTGGCTCCGGCTTCATCCACCCATTGTACAGCAACACCCTGTGATTCTTTTGGTATTCTCCGGCTGTTGCCAGGGCCTCCGAAGGGCATATAACGCATCCTCTGCCTGGCTACTCCGCTTTCCTGCACATAGTGGGCAATGGATTCGGAAAGGATCTCCGGCACCAGGTAGCCCCCGGATGCGTCTGGATCGGTCGCCATGTGGCCAGAAAAATCTTTTTGCTCCAGGGGTTCACGTTTGAAAAACTTTACAAGCCATTCCCTGGCCTCTTTGCGTTCAACGGTGTTATTGGTCTGGCCCTTCACGGCCATCTGGTCGGTACGTTCGTACAGGTTGTTAAGCTGCTTCTGAATGAGGTTGTTTTTCTCCTCAATCCGGTCGTCAATTTTGCCGTTGATCTTATTTAATACGGCTTGTTCTTTTTCTGATAATTCCATTGTTTCAAATTTTGGTTATTTACTTGGTTCCGGCTGCTGGCCCTCTGGCCCTCGGCTTGAGTGGTTCGCCCGGCTCAAGTGAAAAACAACCTTTTTTGAGTTCTCTGAGTTCTTTTAAATATTGCTCAAATTGTTCCTCTGTCATTAGTTCATAATCGGGAAGGGGTGCCGGCAATACGTGCTTTAATAGTCGGTCAATGAATTGCAGTTTTTCGGCCGGTTTAAGGCTGTTATATTGCTTTTGAAGGTCTGGCAAGTTGTCAGAAATAAAGTCAGCCAGAACGGCCCGTATGGCCTCAGTGGCTTTATTTGGTCGCCCCTTCGGCCGGCCTGATCTATTTATATTTTGATCACCTCCTCTGAACATTGTTTTTCATTGTTGTTTACTGTTTTCCAGGGCTGCAATTCGTTTTGTCAATTCTGTGATCCTGTTTTCCAATTCAATGAAGGCAGCATCTTTTTCTAATACTTCCAGGGCTTTGCTATAATCACTTTTTGAGTTGTGCGCCTCCATTGCCCGGATAACATCTTTAATCCTGTAATTTGCATAACCCTGTATGGTTGTATGTGGTATGATCCCTTTTTCTCTCCAGGTGGCAACCGTTTGCCGGCTCACTCCGATTAATGCAGCCAGTCCTTTATCCGTCTGTATGGATGTGATTGATTTACCCTCTATTTTTAGGGTCTTTAGCCTGTCAATGATCCGTTGGTTAATGGCTCTCATGTTTTGCGTGTTAAGTTTATAAAACAAAATTACGAAATATTTTTGACATGACCAAATTATTTATACTCATTCCAAATAATGGAGTGCCTTTGCAGTTACGAAAGTCTTCGTATTTAACATAATGACCGTAAATCCTACATTACAGACGTAAGAATTTACCCTGTTTTTTAAGGCTATCATTTGTGGCCTGGTG
>PWHO01000055.1 GCA_003555385.1 Bacteroidales bacterium | reverse complement strand
TGGATATATCTGATTGTCCAGTGAACGATAAAATGTCTGAACTAAGGCTTATGGCGAATACGCATACTTTTTTGCAAACGCATTTGGATGATATTGCTGAGTACATCGGAAAAGCCCATGCTGCTACAGCCTTAGAAGAAATAGCAGCATCAAGTGGATTGTTGAAAAATGAGGTATTGATACACGGAGATTACTGCCTTCCCAATATAATACTTGATAATTGGACATTTAAAGGTTTTGTTGATGTAGCCGATGGAGGCGTGGGTGATCGGCACTATGACCTTGCTTGGGGATTATGGATATTAAACATGAATTTGAAGTCCTCAAAATACGGACATCGTTTTCTTGATGCTTATGGGAGAGACTGTATTGACAAAGATAGACTGCGGATCTGTGGATTGTTAGCCGCTATGGAATAGTGTCTTTAACCAGGTATAAGAAATTTATTATTGAGAGAGAGGAATAACTATGAAGCTTTCAATTCGCAAAGCTTATTTTCAAGATTGTGAGATGAAAAATTGTTAATTTTTTTAAGTTCGTACAGATTCGGTAATACAGTATTTATATGCAATCTCTAGTATAGTGTTGTTAAAGTAGTCGGGACTGGGACTTAGAATATTAATAATAACAAGTATAATCAATTCGGTGTACTTATATAAAAAACAAGGGTTATAGATTTGAAAATATAATAAAGTGAGGTATTAGAATGATACAGTCTATTGTACACATTGCGTTGGTAGTAAAAGACTATGATGAAGCCATTGAATTCTATACAAAAAAATTACATTTTACGCTAGTAGAAGATACATACCAACCAGAACAAGATAAACGTTGGGTTGTAGTATCTCCCCCTGGTTCAGCAGGAACTACAATATTACTTGCAAGAGCTTCTAAGCCTGAACAACTTAAATTTATAGGAAATCAGGCAGGAGGACGAATTTTTCTTTTCTTGGGAACAGATGATTTTTGGAGAGATTATAACGAAATGATAGCAAAAGATATAGAATTTGTTAGGGAGCCAAAAGAGCAAGAGTATGGTACAGTTGCAGTATTTAAAGACTTATATGGAAACCTGTGGGACTTGATACAGTTTGAAGAAAATCATCCAATTGCTAAACGAGTAAAATAAAGATCTGAAATATAACTATTCAATAATATTGTCAAACGGAGAAGAGTAAAATTAATATTGAGATATAAAAGGAAACCCCATCATACAAATGCGAATACGGAATCCATGATAAATTTCCGAGCTAGGGCAGAGACGTTTTTGTCCAGATTGAAAGAGGAATATCCCAAGGATGCTGAAATTTGTATTGTCTCCCATGGCGGGATGATCAATATGCTTTACCGGTCACTGATTAATCTACCCGTGATGACGGAGCAATCCATAAGCTGCGGGGATACGTCGATACATAAATTTATGTTAAGTGCAGATAAATGTCATATTGAGTATATTAATCGATTAGGGCATTTAGAAGAGCTGGAGTGATTGATGAAGTAGAGGTTACACTCATGCCTTAAAACGATGCTTTTATTTTGCGAAAAATAGTGAATGGTTTAGGAGATAAATTCTCTGAAAATAGAGGTTTTGGAGGAGGAGGACAAAAGCTCCGTCCCCCTGTCCTTCTGAAAGAACCGTTCCCTCTTTAATAACCTCCCCAAAAAGGGTATAATAGCAGGATGTTAATAGGCAGGAGGTCATGTATTATGAAGTTGATGAAAACCATTCAAGAGAACATCGGATTACGGGTATTAAAATCGGGTTTTGCTATTATTTTTGCTATTTATCTGGCGACTTTTTTAGGATTGGATAATCCTTCCACTGCAGGGATCCTTGGTATTTTGTCGATTCTGGATACGAAACGGGAAACCTTGAGAGTTGCCATTAGAAGATTGATTTCCGCCATACTGGGACTCGGAGTGGCTGGAGTTTTGTTTACCTTGTTGGGATATCACATTTACGTAATCGGCATCATTTTGGTTGTATTTCTTCCCGTGGCCAAGAAATTTCATTTGGAGTCAGGACTGATTATCAATATGGTACTGGCTATTCAATTGCTGGATTTTGGAGAAATAACGGTTCCGATTTTATTTAATCAAATGGGTTTGGTGATCATCGGACTCGCCACCGGGTTATTGATGAACCTTCATATTCCCTATCGCGAGAAGGACCTTATTGAAAAGCAGGAAGTCATAGAAGAGGATCTGAGAATCATGCTGGAAATTTTCGGATACAGCTTACAAAATGCCTGCCCCATTGGCCAGGATATGGATGAGCGAATGAAATCCTTAATTAAAAATATCAAGGAAGGATTACGACTTTCCTACCGCTATATCGATAACCGTTACTTAAGCCCGGAACACTACTATGTGCAGTATATGCTCATGAGGAAAAAACAATTTCGCACATTGGAAGCCATGGGGGTAAGCTTGAAGAAAAAAATTATGACCCAGAAGTTCGCCGATGCTTTAAGCAGGATATGCTTCGATTTGGCAAAGGAGATCCATACCAATAATGACGG
>PWHO01000011.1 GCA_003555385.1 Bacteroidales bacterium | reverse complement strand
GTTTGTTGGTGTCAGGCTGCGGGGAGTTTCTGTTGGCGGTCACCTCCCGCCAGGCCCAGAGCCCGAAAACCATAAATCCGAACAGCACGTTCCAGACAATGTCATGCACCAGGTCGAAAAGTTCCGGACGGTAGCTTCCCAGGTAGCCCATGCTGATAAAACGCAGGTTGTTGATAATAAAAATACCCGCCAGGATAATTCCCAGGCTGCTTAATTTATGCCTGAGGGGCCACCGGGCAAATAGCACCAGTAAGATGGCAAACAGGTAGAAGGTGTAAGCCGTGCATTCCATGATCACCTTCATGTTGAAGCCGTTGACAGAGAGGAATGGCACAGAATTCATTTCAACGGGAATAAAAAGGACTTTGCCAAACCAATAGGCTGCGTGGGTGGTGAAGGAAACAAATGCGAGGTTGAACGGTTCTTTGATGCCGGGCAGATGCAGGATTGCATTCAAAATAAACCACGCTACAAAGGCCCACAGGAGTGGTTTCAGGCTTTGAATCATCGCCTTCTTTCGGGCTGATTGTAGTTGCCTTTTCCGTTGCCCGTGTTTATTGTCTTTTCTTTTCCTGCCCATCTGTATGCCTGATATTGATTGCGAAAGATAAAAATAATATTTTTAGCATAGCCCTCGCCCGAATGGGAAACCTGAAATTGGATATCGTCTTAAAAGGCAATTTATTGGCCGTCAGTTATAGGTTTTCTGTGGGCAAACAGGAAAAAAAGCTGCCGGACCCTGGATAGCAAGGCGCATAAATCTATATATTTACAAATAAATACCTCGATTGTTCAATGGCTGAACCCCTCAAAAGCCCCGGTTTTTTTGATGAAGGCGACAAACAATCGCAGTTCAGGACATTGTTTGTGCAGTATTACCGTCCGTTGACTGTTTTTGCCAATGATTATGTGGGAGACCTGGATATGGCCAGGGACATTGTGCAATCTGTTTTTGTGAAATTATGGGAATCCCGGGAGCACCTCCACATCCGGCGGTCGGTGAAGTCCTATCTATACCAGTGTGTAAAGAACGTCTGCTACAACCACATCCATGCCAGACAGCATATAAAGACCACCGAATTCAAACCCGGTATGGTGGTCGTGGAAGACGATGTGCTGGATAAAATGATCGCCGTTGAGACCAAAGAGCGTATCTATGAAGCCATTGAAGGTTTGCCTGAAAAATGCAGGGTGATCTTTAAGCTCAGCCGGATCAGCCAGCTGAAGCACGCTGAAATTGCGGAGAAATTAAATCTTACGGAAAAAACCATCGAAAACCAGATTGCCATTGCATTGAAAAAGCTTGCTGATTATCGTATATCGTTGTTGTGGCTGATTTTTCTGCTTCTTCTGTAAGCTCCGTCAGCCCGGCATTATAGCTATAGTCATAAAAATAGTTTAACTTTTTTTGGGGGATAACCCCCTTTTTTTTGTCTTATTAACAGAAACCCGAATTTCCTATGCAAAATAAATCAAGTGGTTCCAATTTCTGGAACCTGGTTGCCAGGGTCCTGGACGGACAGTCAAGCCAGGAGGAGACGAGTAGCTTTCACCAAATGCTGCTTCAAAACCAGGATCTGATGGAGCTTTTCCTTAAAGCCCGGGACTATTGGTGCAAAACCGGAAACCTCTCCGCATTTGAAAGCATTGATGTGGAAAAAGACTGGCAGCTGCTTATGAAAAAAATCGCCGGCTCCGAAAAACTGCAGACGCGGCCTTTTCGCCCGGCATTTATGTCATCCGGGTTACGCAGGGCCTTACCCTATGCCGCAGCCATCATCGCTCTGGTAGCCTTGGTTACTGTGCTTGTTTTTCAGCAATCCGGCCGGGGTGCAGCACAGCCAACCATGTATACCACCATTGAAGCACCGATCGGATCCCGGTCCAGGGTAGAACTGCCGGATGGTTCCAGTGTATGGCTCAATGCAGGCAGTTCTGTGACTTATTCCAGCGACTTCAATGTGGGCTCCAGAAATATCAGCCTTGATGGCGAGGCATTTTTTGATGTGGTCAAACAGGATACCCCATTTATGGTCAATGCCATGGACGTCAGCCTGCGGGTGCTGGGAACTTCATTCAACATCAAGGCCTATGAGGATGATGAAGTAATTGAAACCACCCTGGTAAGCGGTTCCCTGGTAATTGAGGATGCCCCCGGCGCCAGTAAGCGTATTGGTGAAATCATCCTTGAGCCCAATCAGAAGGCTACTCTTTTCAGGGAAAGTGGAGATGTGATGCTGGATGATGACACTGCAAAGGAAGCGGCACCTGAGGGTATTGCCGAAGCAGATATGCCCCGTCCGGCAAGAACGATCAGCAGGGTGGAGGTGCTGCGCAAAAGTGACATAACCCCCGAAATAGGCTGGAAAGAAGGGGTGATCGTGGTGGAGGGAGAACCGTTAAATGAGCTTGCAAGAAAACTGGAGCGAAGGTATGATGTAAGGATCGAGTTTCAGGATGAAAGTCTTGAATCATACCGGTATACCGGGCAGCTCAGGGAATTGACCCTGGAGCAGGTATTGC
>PWHO01000114.1 GCA_003555385.1 Bacteroidales bacterium | reverse complement strand
GAACGTAACACATTCTCATTACGGTCAAGCAGTTCCAGGATGTATTGGTTTTCATGATGGGGAAGATCGATATTCAGGATCAGTCTTCCGTAATTTTCGGTTGTGGTGGTGGTAAAGCGTGTCTGCAGCGTATCATTGGTTTTCCCGAATATATCGGTGATCGCCCCGGGCAGAATCTCAATCTGGTGGGGTGTTTCGGGTTCCGGCGGTGGCTCAATGTATAGGGTTCGGCGTAAGTGGTCCCTGAAATCAAAGCTGATCTCAACCGGGATGGAATCGTGCTCGAATAAACTGATCTTACCGGGATCGATGTCAGCGATGGGATGTTCGGAACGTATCCCAAGGTTGCTGTGGTAGGGAACAGCGGAAGCACGCCGGTAGTTCATGGATATCCTGAGTGGATCATATTCGATCTCAGACGGGTCTCTATCTCTGATTCGGCGGGGAGCCGTGCTGTGCCGGATAGTATCCAGCACCCTGTTGTGGTCGATAACTTCCAGAAAGAGGGAGTCGCGCGCTGTATCGGCAAACCAGATTTTTAGCGTGTCCTTTCTGTCATTGAATTCAGGGATGTACCAGTCATCTTCCTCGAATGGCCGGCGAATTTCCCGGACCCAGACGGAGTCATAGGGCGCCCTGAAAACTACCCGGATCATTCCCTGCCGTTCAAGTGATGAGGAAACCCTTTGCGTGGTATCCTCTTCCTGGAAGAGGTACATGGTGTAAAAATTTTCTGCCGGATGCAGTGTGTCCGGCGACAGGGTATCTCCCGGCAACAAAGTATCCTCCGGCGACAGGGTATCTCCCGGCAACAAAGTATCCTCCGGCAACAAGGTATCTCCCGGCAACAAGGTGTCTCTCCGCGACAGTGTGTCAGCCTGCAAGCGTATATCAGTCCCTGTTTCTGCTTCTGCGGGGGTCGTGATCACTTGCTCTCCGGTAACTTCAAGGATGGTATCCGGATCGCCGTCACCGTTTTCATCCTCATCTTCAGGGATTGACGGTTCTTCAATGTATTCAGGTGTTACCAGGCTGTCAATGAACGCGATCTTCTCGTCCGGCAAATCGTAGAGGAAGTTCGCATTGTTGTCGCGCAACCCGAACATCAGGTACTCGCCGCCAGCCATATTATTGATCCTGAAATGGCCGTCTTCGTCTGTTTTTGCCACGTAAACAGGTCTTTCCAGGTAAGGGATGGAATCATAAACCTCATCATACATCATCACATAAACCTCCTCTTCGGGCTCAAGGTTGTATGCGTTTTTGACTTGTCCCATTACGGATAATGAATCCACGTAGCTCCCCGTAGAAAACACAAACTGGTAGTTGGGGATGGCATTTCCTTCAGTAATATCCCGGATGGCATCTCCGAAAAACAGGTTGTAGGTGGTTTCGGGCCGGAGTTCTTCCTCAATCTCTACGATGATGGACTGCCCCCGTATCCTGACTTCAGGGGTTTGCTGCAGTGGCGGAGAAACCAGGAGTTGTTGCCGGATGTTTTGCAGTTGGACGAATTCGTTGAAGAAAATACGGATCTCATCACCTGTGAAGTTGGTCGCTCTGTCGGGAGGTGTGCTTCTTACCACCTCGGGCGGGTCTTCGTCTCGCGGGCCTCCTGTGGGAGAAACCACGTTGGCACATGCATAAAACAAAACCAGTGCGGCCACCAGGCTGGCGGCAGCAAAAAAGGATCTGTTTTTCAGCGGATGCGAGTTTGTCATATTGGTCTCCCGGACAGCAATCAATACGCGGCATTTAATCTGACAGCTTTAATCTGGCCGCATCCAGCCTGTGGCATCCGGCCAGGCCGCATTTAACTTGCGGTGCTTAGCCAGGCCTCATTTAGCCAGGCCTCATTTAGCTGTAGCAGCAGCAAAATTACCAAAATATTTGCAGACTGTAACTTTCAGATCTCACCGCAGTTTAAGGATTCCCACTTTTTCATAAATTGCAGGAGTTCATCCCGTGAAGGGGATCCTTCATTGCGCACATAATAACCCGATGTGCACACCCCGGTCATCAGGCACTGCACTGGGTCAAGACCGGCCAGCCAGGCATTGCAAAACCCTGCGTTGAAATTGTCGCCGGCCCCGGTGGTCAGTTTGGGCTCCTCCGTGTAAGGCCCGTCGGTCCAGACCGGGCCTGCCTCAGTGGCCATGGCTGCCCCGTGGAGCGGATGAATCACAATTCCGAAAACGCCCATTTTCTCTCTGATCTTTTTCGCCCGGGACATCAGTTCCTCTTCCTGGATACCCAGCACCTTGCTGATAATGCTTGATTCGTTCATATTCATGCTGAACACGGTGTCGCAGGGCAGTGAAGAGAGAATGTCAAGCACTTCCTTAATGGCTTTTTCGGTGCGTTTTTGCGGATCAGCTAAATCGATAAACACCCGTGGTTTTTTATCGAGTTGTCCGATGATCTTTCCGAATGTGCTAATGATCTCATTGAGGTTCGACAACATGGTCCAGTTGGTAAAGGCCACCAGGTCGGTTTCTGAAAGCAATTTGCGGAGTGCTTCTTCGG
>PWHO01000143.1 GCA_003555385.1 Bacteroidales bacterium | reverse complement strand
TTAGATTATTCAATTCAGATAGCGGGCTTATATCTGCAAGATTATTTTCTTGAAGGTAAAGTTCTTCCAAACTTTCTAAGTCAGAAAGGGGGCTAATATCAGTTAAATTGTTTCTTTGGAGATTAAGGGATTTTAGGTTGGTGAGACCTGATAGAGGAGTTAAAACTTCTATTTTATTACCGGGGAGGGTGAGTATCTCTAAATTATGCAATGCAGATAACGGCTCTATGTTCTTTATTTCGTGCCCAGCAAGTGAAAGTTCTTCAAGTCTTTCTAATCCAGACAGCGGGCTTATATCTGTTTTCTCATCACTTTGCAGGCGAAGGATCTGCAAATTCTTAAGGTTAGCCAGTGGGCTTAAATCGGTTATACTTTTCAACTGAAGACCAAGTTCTTTCAGGTTGGTTAAATCAGATAAGGGAGTTACATCAGTTATATTATTATTATGGAGTTGCAAAGTCTCTAATTCATTCAACCCGGACAGCGGAGTTACGTCATTTATATCATTTACGCTGATATCCAATTTCTTCAAATTATCCAGTTCAGATAAAGGGCTAACATCAGTTATATTATTGCTCCTAATTACAAGCTCTTTCAGGTTATGCACATTGGATAATGGGCTTACATCAGATATTTCATTACTACCAAGGTCAAGAATCTCCAGGTTATGTAGATCACCGAGCGGACTGATATCCGTAATTCCACTTGAATTAAGGTTAAGTACCGTTAAGCTTTCCAAGTAGGACAGATGTTCCAGGTTATCTAATTTATTTATTTGAGATTTAAGATCAAGCATCTTCAAGTTTTGTAAATCAGAGAACAGGCTTACATCGATTTGGGAGTCCGTTATAATTTCAAGACTCTCTAAATTATGTAAATCAGAAAGCGGAATTGTGTCGACCTCTTGTTCTCTTAAATAAAGTGATAGATGTTTCAAGCTTTGTAGATCAGATAATGCCTCCAGTTCTTTTTTTTGGGATCCCCAGAGTATTAGATATTCCAGGTTATCCATGTCAGACAGCAGAGCTGTGTCAAATACCTCATCAACCGAGCAGGTTCGCCATATTTCAAGCTTTTCCAAGTTATGGAGGTTAGCCAGCGGATCCAAATTGGTGATTGCGGTGAGACCAAGGTTGAGTTCTTGTAGGTTTTGCAGATCAGACAATGGTTCTATGTTGCGAATTTCTCTATTAAATTTGAGGTTAAGCTTTGTAAGGTTCTGCAACTCGGAAAGAGGAGTTATGTTTTCAACTTTACTATAGAATAGGTTTAAGACTTCCAAGTTTATGGCATATTCCAGTCCATCAAGTTTTTCTATCCCTGAGAACTCTATCATATCCGAAGGAATAAACGGTGGTTCTGGAAGTCCATAAGTCAAATCGCTATAATCTTTCAAAACCCATGATCTAATTCCATAAGAATAAAAAAAAGGGCTCATATCGAAATCATCTTTTAAAACTGAGAGCTCTTTTAAACCCTCTAAATCCGCTTTGGTAATATTTCTGTCCAGACCAAGTTCATCTTTTATTGCAGCTTCCAGGTTTTCATCAGGAATTAGTTCCCTGAAAATTGCCTTTAGCGTTTTGTTTTCTTTAGCTTCAAACTCGTAGCTCTTTTCGGTGCTTATTTCTTCCCCATCTAAAATCCATGTTTTAAATACATAGCCTTCACCGGGTTCAGCTTCGACAGTTACTGTTTCTCCTTCTTCAAATTCACCATCACCGTTCACCGCACCCATTTCTTCCGGTTCAGCTTCCAGCTTTACTTCTACTGTTTTAACTGCACAGCCGTTTATGAAAACAGCAAGAAGAATTATCATTGCAAACGACAAGAAAGTTTTTTTAAACATGTATATATACCCCCTCCTGTGGGGAATGTAACATGATTAACAAAAACATACAATGCAATAAAAGAAACAAATTCAGTTAACAGAAAGCATTTTTTAATCTAAAGGGGAAGAAGGCTATCTTCTTTATTACTTGCTCCTATATATTCCTCGAGAGCCGATATCCCTTAGGAATTGAGGATCATATTCTATTCGTGTCAGGTGATTTCTCTAAAATTTTAACATTTCAAGAATCTCCTGATGTTATAAAAATAAAAAGAACCTAAGGTTTATCCCCGGCTCTATTAGATTTATTTTATAAAACATCCCTCTACAATAAAAAATTTAACTGCCATTCTCACCAAAAAGTGCCTTTTCCACATCAGCTCCTACAAGATGTACATATATCATGGTAGTAGTAATAGAACTATGACCCAGAGCATTCTTCACAGTAACAGGATCTTTGATCTTCCGATACAAATCAGTAGCAAAAGTATGCCTCAGAGTATGGGGGCTTACAGCCTTCTTAATCTCTGCTCGTTTAGCATATCTTGAAACCATGTCCTGGATATATCGAGGTTGGATAACTTGATACACAGTGTTGATAAAAAAGGGTTTGATACTAATCGCTTAACTATCAAGATTAATACAAATAACTAAATATCTGAAAAAGCCTCGCATGGGGATAAACATTAAAGGACGGTAA
>PWHO01000025.1 GCA_003555385.1 Bacteroidales bacterium | reverse complement strand
GCAATATCGAAGTCCTCCGGGTCGCTGCGAATCTTTTTATCCAGTTCCGCCCGGGTTACTTCCAACTGCTCCTTTCGCTGTTCCAATACCCTACCGGCATCGGCGGCATGACGGGAATATTTCATCATCAGCTGTGGTTGCTCCAGCCATTCTACGTCAAGGGCTGAGTCATCAATGCGCACATCTCTTTCATAATTCATCATGGGGCTCCTTTCTTTTGATTGTGTAATGTATGGTTTCGGTTTCTGTTGTGGTTCGGGGAGGGCGTTCAATATACCGCTCCAATTCAATCTGTATAGGCTTTCCGACTTCGCAGGTTATGGACATAGATACTACGTGTTCACTGGAAAGGCCCAATATTGCCAATAACCTAAGATCCAGTACGTTTGATGGGTTCACTGTTGCCATTATTCTTCCTCCTTCCTTGTTGGTATGTCACTTGTTTTCATTCCGGTGCGGGCCAAACATTCCTTCACCGTTTCATATTCCAATTCCCTTTTCGTGAATTTGAATGGGTTCTGACCACATATAGGACATTTGTGTCCTACAGGGGTGCCATCAAGGCACTCTACTTCTGGCAATAGCTCATCATGATAAATCACCGCCGGACAGCACTCACACGTTATCGGGGTTCTGATATAATCATAATAATACAGGGGGTCGCTTGCAGTAGTGACATCAATGTCCTCTTGCGTAACTTCCAATCTAACTGAAGAATGCAATTCCCCCCTATTGTCATCCCTCATCAATTGGGTGGCGGTTTCAGGATCAGTGATTTCATAGGTATCCCATATAATTTCATAGGGTTCCCCTGATACAACTCTCCATTCTTTCTCCCACTCAACCAATACAGAATTATACGGTTTGGTATATTCCGGTTCATGCCCCCGGATAGTTATCATTCGCATTGATCGTTGTCCCTTTACAAACTTTCTGAAGCCATATTCTGGATTCTTTTGCAGGGTCCGGCTGTCAATCAAGATTTTGATTGGAGGTGCGCCTGTTGTTCCGTCTGGGCATTTATGGCCGGTCGGGCCAACATTCCCGTATTTGTGCGGATCGTATTTATCGCCTTTGTCGGTCATCTTGCCCTCCATACTTTCACGAACCCCCTTAATAAGTTCAACCATAATCTTGGTGTAAGAAGTCCGCCGGATAGCTTTTATCAATGCCTTAATGCGTTCCTTCTTGCCGTATGAGGTCAGGGGCCACCAGTATGTTTCATGGTCACCTGCCCCTTTTGGTCGCTGCTCCCATAATTCGGGAAACATTCTTTCAATATCGGGCAAGTCATCCAAATTTTCATAGTGCCGAATAAGTTCACAGATCCCTTCATCACAATCTGTTATCGCTTCTAAATATGTCAGAACCTTCCCATACACCACCTTTCGCTCCTCCGGAGTGTATTCCGGTTGTTCCAGTTGTTTGATGGCATACTCAAGGGCCTTTATGCGTTCCATAACCCCTTCATAGGAATTGGTTGGCCACCAATATGAACCTGCTGATCCCATGCTGGACACCTCCTCCTTGTATTCCCATAATTCCGGAAAATATTTTGGCATATCAATCATACATAGACCCAATTTATCAATAAAAAATCCACAAAATCCCATGCCGGATATACAAATGCATTCCTCTCTGTTGAGGCCTGCCCTTTCTTGATAATACTCCAAAGCCTCTTTATATAACCGGAGGCGGTCTTTTACTGTTAATGGTGAATTGTGTTTTTTCATTTTATCCGTTTTTTGATGAATAACAAGCGTAAACCAACCCGGGAAATCCTATATTATATAACGGCTCCCAGAACTCCTCAATCACTTTTGCAGCCTGATCATTGCTGCCCCGCAACAAGACGGATTGACAATACCCCAATACATGCCGGCGTATGCTCTCAGCGTCTTGATCCTTCAGGCCCTGTAATATGGTAGCCACCTCCTTCCATGATGTCCCGGGGCCTTTCAACAGTGCCCGACAAAGTTCAATACTTTGGCTCTGCTCCTCTGCTGCCCTCCGGGCCACCTCCAGCCGCTTTTCAGGATCTGTCCGCAGAACTTGTTCCAATATCTGAAGGGCATTACGGGGGTGGCCAAGGCTATCCATAACGATCTGTTCATAGATTTCTTTTGTCAAACCTGTGCTGTCTGTAGCAGCTTCCTCCTTGGCTACCCTCCGCAACAACCTCTTCATTTCCTTTTCCCCCAATGGCTTAACGGCAAAAGTTGAGCACCGTCCTTTTATGGTGGGGATTAATTTCTGAGGATCCGTGGTGGCGAGGATAAAAAATACATGCTTTGGGGTATCCTCCAGTATCTTCAACAGG
This sequence comes from Bacteroidales bacterium, assembly GCA_003555385.1. Taxonomy (GTDB): domain Bacteria; phylum Bacteroidota; class Bacteroidia; order Bacteroidales; family UBA7960; genus PUPG01. The sequence continues at coordinate 214 of PWHO01000025.1, read as the reverse complement.
GCGTTCTGAGCATCCCCTGTCATCTTGTGACACTCATCAATCAACCATACTTTCACCTCCCCGGCCATCGGGCGGAATCGGCTTTGTTTGCGGATATCCCTGATGGTATCAATTCCCCGGAAATCGGCTGAATCCACCTCCTTATAATCATGCTCACTGCACCCCAATTCCTGTACAATAATCCGCCCGATGGTGGTTTTGCCACACCCGGTCG
>PWHO01000228.1 GCA_003555385.1 Bacteroidales bacterium | reverse complement strand
CGCATCGGCATCGCCCGGGCCCTCTACCTGGACCCAGCGGTACTGGTTTTTGATGAGGCCACCAGTGCATTAGATGGAATTACCGAGGAACTGGTCTTGGAAGCCCTGGAAAATGCAGCCAGGTCTAAAACTTTGCTGGTTATTGCTCACCGTTTAACTACGATAAAAAACTGTGATGTGGTTTATATGATTGATAAAGGGAAAATTGTCGGCAGTGGAACTTATGATCAATTATTAGTCAACAACAAACAATTTCAAGCGATGGCCAAAGTAAAAGCTTGATTAGGACAAAAGTACTTTTTTAATATACCTGCCATTTACAAAAACAGGAAGGCAATTATTATATGACAGTCATCAACCCCGAGTATGAGCTCTTTTCCTGTGAAAAATACATTATGGATCGTGTAGAGCATGCTGCTGGTTTTAAAAGTGCAAAAAAACAACTGGAATCGGTTGGCTCTAAAAAGAAGCAGTTACTTATACGCTGGTTTGCTCGTTTTAAAGGTTTTGGTTTCTTATTATTGTATCTTAATGAAGCTTTTAATAGACGACGTCAAAAAATTTACATTTTTAATGATAAAATAGTCTTCTTTGATCATGTCAATCGACTAATTCAAAGGAAAATATTCGAGGCATCGTACTCTGCTGATGAGATAGATTATAGGGTTCAAGATTTGAATTGTTCAATATTTGTTTTTTTAAGAGTATATCGTCTGTTAAATGTTTTTAAAAGTTTCTACCGAGCCCGCCCGAGTTCATGTCCTGCTTTATATGAGCTTTGTAAATTTTGGGTCTATTACACTGTCTATTCAGATTGGCTATTTAAAACAAGCTTGTCCGGAGTGCTTGTAATTGACGATTATTCAATGCGGAGACTCGCCCTGGTGTTAGCGGCTAAAGATAATGGATTGCGCGTAGGCATTGTTAAGATGTCTGATGAACTAGAGCGGCCCTGCCCTTTTTATCGGTATGATGTTTTGTTTTGTTGGAACTACAGGCAGTCTATGGAAGAAGATGGGTTTTGGGATGTTGTCAGCCATTTGCAGCGGCCGGTTCGAACGATGAAAAAATTATCATTTAACGATAATCAAAAGCTTAAGATCGGTATAGCGCTTAATGCTTTTTTTAACAAGCCAGGTCTTATAAACTTAATATCTATTCTTAACAGTGAAAAATGGGCAGATCAAATCATAATCCGCTTTCATCCAAGCACAAAACCGGATAAATATATTTCATCGATAGAAGAATATGAGATTGAAGTTTCTGAGGATGCCCCCGAGCTATTCTTTAAAGATTTAGATATACTGATCTGCGGTAGAACTTCTTTAATAAAAGAGGCATTATTATTTGGAATTCCTGTAGTTTTCGATGACTCTTTGGAAAACGACATGAAAAAAGAATCAGGCTTTGTAACAAGAGGCGAAGTTTTTGATATGACCGGAAAGCAATGGAATTTAAGTATAATAAATGAGATAAGTGAATATTATCAAAGTAATAAATGGCAAGAGATGCGAAAACAATGGATTTTACCTGATCCCCGGGCAATTTCGTTAAAGAAAGCAATGGAATATCTTTTAGTGCCGGATGGAGAACAAGATAATGGCTTTAAATGATCATAAAAAAGGTCATATCCTTTTCATTGAAACAGGTGGTGCTTCCAGTGGAGGTTCCTTTAGAATGTTGTATTACCATTTAAAATTTATGAACAAACAAAAATATAAGCCGATAGTTGTTTTTGTTAACCACACCCATTACGCAGAATCGATTAGAAAAATGGGCATCCCGGTTTATGTTTTTACTGATTGCCTGCTGAGTGAACATGTAAAACCTTTTTTAACCTTAATATTACATAAGACAGCCAGATTTATAGAAACTTACATACCATTTTTATACTTAACCTACATTAGAATCATAAAAGCACCGTTGATCTATAAAATATGTCGAATTATCCACAAGAATAGTATAGATATTGTTCACCTCCATACCCAAATACAGCGGGATTTGTTTGGGATATTTGCCGTTAAAAAGATGCATGTACCCTGTATCAGCCATTTACGCTCAGATAGAAGCCATGGTTATGACCAGATCAGGGCAAAATTTTGCAATCGGTTTGTCTCTTGTTACCTGGCAAACTCACGAAGAATTAAAACCCACTGGGTTAAATTGGGACTGGAAGATGAAAAAACCAGGGTTGTTTACAATGGGATACTATTGAATAACATTAAACCTGCCGAGATTCGTAAAGAGTGGGGAATTGGCGATGATATTAAATATATAATCGGTTGTGTAGGAAGGCTATCCTGGGAAAAGGGTCATACATTTTTATTAAATGCATTTAAGCACTTTTCTGAGACAATGACCGATGCAATTTTAATGATAGTTGGTGATGGTGCGATAAAAAAAGAACTTGAATTGACCGCTAATGAAATCGGTATAAGGGATAAAATCATTTTTAGCGGGCATCAGCTTAACTCGTTAGAGATGATTGCTTCCTTTGATCTATTGATAGTTCCATCAGAAAGAGAACCTTTTGG
>PWHO01000306.1 GCA_003555385.1 Bacteroidales bacterium | reverse complement strand
GGCCCGTAAAATGATCAGCCACAGAAAGTAACGTTTGATCCGCCGGTAACATATCGTTGGTTTGTTGGGTGCGCCCTACCAGTAACATATGATCCCTTCGGGATCAAACCAACCAACAACTGCCTCGGCCATTTACCAGCCCGTTAGTCTTTCCCCCTGACGCCGCCCGTGAGAACCAACAACTGGAGGCGCACAGCGCCGACTAACCAACAACCGCTTTGCCTCTTCCTGTGTCTACGGGCTACCCCCACCGTTCCTCATCCCATGAGAACCAACAATGGAGGCGCGAAGCGCCGACCAACCGGAGGGGGCGATAGCCCCCGACTAACCGGAGGGTGCGCAGCACCCGACCAACCTACTTGACCCTCCCGTGGTACTTCTTCAGGTAAAATTTACAAAACGAATGAAACAGGTGCATGTCGTCCTGATCCAGCATCATCAACCGTTCCATAATGCGACGGTGAATAATATGGTCATCCGGGATCTCCACGTCGGATAAGATCTGAAGGGCTTTTTCCTTTACCACATTCAGTTCATCGGCTACCACCTTCTGTTCACCGGCTTTGACCGGCCTCTGATTTTCCGGGGTATTATCCAGGGTTAGCTCCGACAATGTGGAGGCATACACCATCACCGCCTGGGCCAGGTTCAGGGAGGGATATTGACGGGCCATGGGGATGGTCGTAAGCAGGTCACATTGATCCAGCTCCCGGTTCGACAGGCCGGACTCCTCTCCCCCGAAGGCAATCCCCACACGGTGGAGCAAATCGCCTTTGCTTTTAAGAATCGCCGGCAGCTCATTCAAAGGATGCCGGTCTTCCCGGATGTTGCGCTTTTTCGCCGCCGAACCGATCAGCAAAGAAAGGTCTGCGGCAGCCTCGGGCAGGGAGGAAAACACCTCCGCATTTTCAAGAACATCCCGTGATCCATGAGCCGTAGCAAGCGCCCTGTCTCCCAGGTGGTCACATAAGGGGTTAACCAGCCGCAACCAGTCAATCCCCATAGTCTTCAGGGCCCGGGCAGCTGCACCGACATTCTCTTCACGCGCTGGCGAACTGAGTATAAACACAATCTCCACTTCTCTGTCAGTTTAATAAACCAATACCTTCCTGAATACGGGGTCATCCGGACCGGTAAGATGAATAATATATACCCCGGGCGACAAATCCGCTACAGACAACTCAACCTCTCCGCCGTCCCCACCAGACTGCATTTTACGCTCATTAACGATCCGGCCGTCAATGCCCTTCAGACGGATATTCTCCACCCTTATACCGGAAGGCCAGCTGACCGTCAGGCTGTACCTGGCCGGATTCGGGAAAATACGGATCCGGTCGGAAGCCGCATCTTCAGTAGAAACAGGGGAATCAAATACCGCCGTGGCCACCATGTCTCCCCGCATAATAATCTGTGCAAACACATTATATACATGCTTACCGTTAATATCCCAGTGGCTCATCCTGTAACCATGGGCCGGAGAAGCCATTACCTCCACCACATCGCCCACCTCATGCCTGGAAACACCGTCTTTCGGGAAAGTCTGCCCGCCCTCGTGCGGCACAACACGGATCTCAAGCGCCAGGGGCTTTTCTTTGAATACGGCTGTCAGTGATACCGGGCCTTCCACCGTAAAGACATAGTCAGGCGATTCATGGACCACTTCCCCGTCCGCCTCCCAGTGTGAGAACAGGTAATCACTTCCGGGCACAGCTTCCAGCCTTGCCTCTTCTCCCCGGTAATATTCGCCATCTCCTGATATCCAGCCGCCGATCAGCGGATCCACATCCACCAATACCCTGTAAAGCGGCACATAAAAATGCGCCACAAGGGTATCGGCCGAGCGAACCGGATACTCAAAGGCAGGCATCACAGACACCACCGCATTGCCTTTTCGCCAATTCAAAAAGTCAAGATTATCAGGGAGGCTTGTTTCTATGGCAGCCAGACTTCCATGGTCATACACCCCTTCCCCGCTTTGTTCACCAAGGTTTTCCGGCTGAGACTCCAGCACAATTTCATATTGCTCAGGGGCAAAAAAGGCCGTGACATTCAAATCATTGTTCATTGTGATCATTTTAGAAAGACCACCGGAAGTTTCCTCCCCATCTTTTTCCCATCTGACAAAACGAGCATTGGAACCGGGCTCTGCCTGCAGGGTCACTTCCGCCCCGTCATTAAACAGGTAATTCCCTTCCCGGGGATGGGTAATTCCCGGACCCTCACTGTCAATATTCAGGTTATATGTAACCGGACCCTCCTGAATCATCGCCGTAACTTCAGCAGAAGCGGCAGATATTTGAGCAGGATCCGAATAAACCGCACGTGCATAATACCGGTAGGCACCCACAGCCAGCCCTTTGTCTGTGTACGACAACTCTTCCGGGTCTGCCCCCGTATTTAGGGGCTGATCATCACGGTATAACTTGTATCCCTCCAGCACAGGGGTATGTTTCCCGCCTGATGGTTCAGCAGGGTTTTCCCAGGTCAGGCGCACATGGTCTGCCCCTGTTGCGTCCACAGCAAAATTCCGTGGCG
>PWHO01000298.1 GCA_003555385.1 Bacteroidales bacterium | reverse complement strand
ACTCAATGGGCGCGGACACCAGCATACCGTTAAACTGCCCTGTTGTTTCAATATCCCATACCACTTGCCACGCCCATTGATTGAGGCCCGCCACCCCCTCGACTTCAATCGGCCCCGCAATCAAGGTCGGGTTGGTCAAGACGGCTCGCCACAAATCTATTTCGCCCACTCCGGCGAACGGAATAAACACCTTGGATGGCCGCCAGTCGATGATGAAGTCTGCTAGCCGGAAGATGTTTGCTCGTCGTGTCAGTCGGTCGCCGTTTGCGGGGTCAACTTCAAAGATATGCCCCGATTCGGGATACCAATAGCCGATGTGCTCATAATACCCGCAGAAGAGCCTGCCGTTTGGTGTAAATGCAATTATTGGCGCATCAGTCCCCTCTTCCTCCGACTTAAATGCCACCTCCCGGTTGTAAACATAAGCCGCACTGGTCAACTGGTCTTCAAATTTATGCAAATAGCCACCCTGGGCGAGAAAATAGAAACAACCGTCCCAATAAGCCATTTTGGGGTCGGTACTACTTGATCCGGCAGGCCATTCATAATCATCCCAATGGCTATAAATAATGCTGCCATTTTGCCCGTCAAGCTTATAAATAACAAGCCACAGGGGGGTGCCCAGCCCGCCCTCTCTTCGGCGTGCCAAAACAAAAAAATCATCGTTCGGGTCAGGCTCTTGCGTAATTGGGAAAAGGTAAGCGTCTAAGCTCAGGTCAATAATAGCGACTTGATTTTCCCACAAGACACTATTGCCATCTGCGCTAATCTTGAGGTAGATGCGCTCTCCGTTTGCGCCCTGCCTGTACCCAAAAATATTCCCCGCAGAATCAAGAACGCTCTCCCACAACTCATCAAACCCATAATCAGTTTCGTAAAATTTCTCCCATACAATGTTGCCGTCGAGGTCTACTTTGCATAAAGAATCTATAGTTCGGAGGAAGAGCAAGTTTTCGCCAGAAGAATATGAAAAATATCTGGTTCTTTTGCTGTTACCCAAACCGGTGCTCCATAACTGATAATCAGCACCATGGGAACGGTTAGGATTATATTTTACTATATGTGTGGAATGATACCACATTGTATAGATATACCCGTCCGAATCCTGCACCAATGCATCAGGCTCGGAAGCACTCCCGTCTTGCCGAATGAAGCGCCGAATTGGCTCGTAGTCCAGCGTCACCGCCCAAAACCCGCCATCCTCCTCGGAGCCAAAGTTCCAGTTCCTCGCAGCGCCGTATATGTTGTAGTGTTCGTCAGGCATTAGGTATTCGGCATCCTTAATCTGAAGCTGATTTGCTGCAACTGGAACTGATTTCCATTTGTGACCAAAACATCAACGCCGATTTGCAAACACCCCACGATAATATCGCTTGCGTGAGTGTCATTATATATTACCGCTGCCGAAAACACTGGCAAGTCGGCACCGTCAGCCACAATCACAACGTCCTCAAAAACAATCTCCGCGCGGTCGTTAACGTCGTCTTGCGCCCATGCCGCTTCTATAAGAACGTCATACCCTCCGGTGGCGTACCCATTCCCGGCTGCGATTTCGCTTGCTGAAACATCGCCGTATGTACCGTGAGTCTTAACATCGAACTCAAAGCCTGAACCTAAAAGTGCGAGTTTGTAGCTGTGAGTTAAAAAGTTGTTGCCGCCGATGCCAAGCTCGTAAAAAAACCTGTTCGGAACGTATTTAACCGCCATTATTAAGCCTCCGTTATGTCCATCGTAGCTGTACGCCTGCCAACCGCGAACGACACCAACCCCGCGACCATCGACCTCCCGGCCCATGTTACCGTGTCAGCGGGCCGCACTGCATAATCAACCGCGCACTGCACCCGCATAGAGCCGTCATCCTGCGTTGACTCAACAGACACCCCGGCCAGCGATACCACGGCAGGGTTGCTATAGGTGGTGGTTCTCCGGCCCGTCACGGTGATTAGATTGCTTGCGCTGGTTTTGGCGTACCGGGGCTGTTCAAGGTTCGCCCGCACCAACTCTTGATAATTGATTACACCCGATGCGTATTTGCTGCCGCGCTGGATAACCGCCTGCCCGTTTGTCCGGGCTTCGATGGCTGGCAGATATTCGCCCGCGTTGTTTTCCGGCACCACAACCTCAAGGTACGATGGCCGCCCGGAACGCAACCGGGCTTGGAACCTGTCCATCGGGACAGCCACATCGTCAAGGCCGTCGGCATCGCCGGTGATGATGCACCGATACAAGACCTGCACGACGAGGTTAGCCGGAACGACAAGGGCCACGTTGCCCCGGGCGTTGTAGAATGTAGTGGCGGGCGAAAAGCTGACCTCGATAGTCTGTAGAGTCTCTCCCGTGGCGGGGGACAGATAGTATGTTGATGCGGGGGTGAAGGTTATGTCTGTTGCCGTGCTTATCTCGCCGGAAATCTGAGACTGGTAAAGCGTCTGCGCGGGGGTGAAGTTGATTTCTTCAACAGAGGCGGCCTCATAGAAAACCTCGACTTCAACGTAAACAACTCTCGGCTCGCTCCAGTCTCCCTCGTTAATTGTTTT
>PWHO01000068.1 GCA_003555385.1 Bacteroidales bacterium | reverse complement strand
GGAACCAGTACCACATATCCGACCTCACTGGCAGTATTGGAAAGAATACCGGCGAAAACGATGGCAAAGGTGAGCAACTTCTTGGGAGCAGATAAAACCAGTAACCGCAGGCTGGTTGACATCAGCCCGCTGGATTCCGCCACTCCGATACCCAGCAGGGCAACCAGTACCGTTCCCAGGGGGGCAAAAGAGGTGAAATTGACAACCATGTTGGTCATGATCATGTGCAGGCCTTCGCGGCTGAGCAGGTTGAAAGCCTCTACCTCTTCTCCTGTGCCGGGGTGTATTGCCGTCACATTAAAGAGGGAAGCGATCCCGCTGAGTAAAATAATGGCAAATGCAAACATTGCGAATAAAGTGGCCGGGTGGGGCAGCTTGTTGCCAACCCGCTCAATAGATCCCAGCATCCTGTTAACCATGGTATTCTCCGATTTCTCCATAAAAAGTTATATAATTAACACTGTGAATGATTCCTGAAAAAGGAAGGCCAAAAATAAAGAAAATCAAGCATACAACCGGCCCTGAAACCCATCTTTTTCTTTCAGTTTATCCTCTATCATTGTGATGATTACATCAGCTCTGACCTTCCCCCATGGTTTTCCTGCGATCAACCTTGGAGGTACTTCGCCGGAAAGCCTTTCTATGGCGATATCAGGACGAAGCTTTTCCAGAAAGTCTGACACAAATTCCACATATTCGTCCAGGCTGAAGAGCGAAAAACGATCCGGATGTGCCATATACTCACGTGCCATTGCGGTACCTTTCACAATTTGCAGTTGATGGAACTTTGCTGTATGAACCGGCAGTTCATTGATTGCCGCTGCCTGGTCAAGCATTTGCTGCCTGGATTCTCCGGGGAGGCCAAAAATCAAATGGATGCCTGTCTTCAGGTCCCTTTCGGCACTCATTCGGATGGCTTTTTGTGAGTCGGCAAACAAGTGCCCCCTGCGAACACGGCGAAGGGTTTCATCATCACAGGATTCAACCCCGTATTCAATTTTAATAAAGTACTTCCGTGACAATTCAGCGAGGTAGTCCAGCTTGGCCCCGTCCACGCAATCCGGCCGTGTACCAATCACCAGCCCGGATATGGCAGGATGCCGAAGGGCCTCTTCATACACCTCGCGCATATGATCCAGCGAAGCATGGGTATTCGAATAAGCCTGAAAATAAGCCACAAAACGCCCGGCCCTGGGATAACGCTTTTTTACGAAGGCCAGGCCTGTGTCCAGTTGTTCATGAATGGACACTGAAGGCTGGCAATATGAAGGGATGAAACCTTCATTGTTGCAAAAGGTGCACCCCTCAGTTCCCAGGGTACCGTCACGATTCGGACAGCTGAAACCGGCATTTACGGCAAGTTTCTGAATCCGTGTACCATAAAGCCGGCGGCTCAGCTCCGACCATGCATTATACCGGCGGTTACTCCCCCATGGATAAATCATCCTGCAAATGTAGTATTTTTCGACAAGGCTAACCCACTTGCTCACAACCGCTTAAACGCCAATTTTGCGCTTGCCGAAATAATTCCTAACTTTGCCGCATAATAATCCACCGCTAATATCAAATGCATTTTCTCGACATTCTTGTCTTCGCCCTTTACATGCTGGGAGTAATCGGAATTGGGATTTACTTCCTCATTCAGAACAAAGGGGTCGATGATTATTACGTAGGAGGAAGAAAAATAGGCAGTGTACATATTGGGTTGTCAGTTGTGGCAACAGATGTCGGTGGTGGGTTTTCCATTGGTCTTGGCGGACTTGGGTTCATAATGGGTCTGGCAGGATCCTGGATGTTGTTCACCGGCCTGGTAGGAGCCTGGCTGAGTGCCGTATTGCTGATCCCCCGGGTCAAAGAGCTGGAAGCCACCAAAACTTTTTACACTTTTCCCCAGTTTCTCGGAAGTTTCTACAATCCACAGGTAGCATTTCTGGCAGGAGTGATATCAGCAATCGGTTACCTTGGGTTCACCAGCTCCCAGGTGCTGGCCGGGGCAATACTTGCTGAAGCAACCTTTACCCCCTTGCTCGACAGGCAAACTGCCCTGATCATTATGGGAGTAATTGTGATCGTGTACACCGCCATGGGAGGGATTAAAGCGGTGATTTACACCGATACAGTTCAGTGGATCATCCTGATGTCCGGACTCATATTCATTGGCATCCCTATTGCGTATTATAGTGTGGGCGGTTTATCCGGGATGCAGGAAGTACTGCCTCCGCGGTTTTTCAGCCTGGGGAATATCAGCTGGCAGCAGATCCTCAACTGGGCGGTGACGATCATCCCCATATGGTTCGTGGGCATGACCCTGTACCAGCGGATATATGCCTCACGCGACAGGAAGCAGGCACAAAGGGCCTGGTACATTGCCGGGTTGTTTGAGTGGCCCATCATGGCCTTCATGGGGGTATTGCTCGGGTTATTCGCAAGGGTGGCCATCGCCCAGGGGGCATTTGAGTATCTCGGGTTTACAGATTACACTCAAATTGATCCTGACCAGGGGTTGCCGCTGCTTTTGCGGACTGTTCTGCCTGTGGGGCTTATG
>PWHO01000136.1 GCA_003555385.1 Bacteroidales bacterium | reverse complement strand
GCCTTTGGGGTAAGTTTCCACACCGGCAACGGATCCGATGTTGACAATATGCCCGCTGCCCTGTTCTTTCATCAGGGGGATCACCGCCTTGCTCACATAAAGCAATCCCTTAAGGTTGGTATCGATCATCTGGTCCCAGTCGTCGGTGTCTCCGGCGTCAATGCCTGACAGCCCCAATGCCAGCCCGGCATTGTTGACCAGGATATCAATTTTTTTCCAGTGAAAGGGAAGCTTTTTGATGGCTTTATTGACCGCTTCTTTGTCACGTACATCCAGCAGCAATGACAGCACCGCAATCCCATGCTTTTTTTCCAGTTCCTCCCTGAGTTGGCTAAGCCTTTTTATGCGCCGGCCACAAATGATCAGCTGGTCTTTTGAGGCGGCAAATTTTTCGGCACATGCCCTTCCGATTCCACTGGTTGCCCCTGTAATAAAGATGGTTCTTGACATAAAAGCAATTATTTTTTCCAAAGATAATGCTTAATAAACAATGAAATGATTTTGGGGGGTTGGCTTTGTTGCGTATTTTTGTACCAAACTAATTCATCCCCTTATTATATACCTATGGATCAATCAATCGATACCCAGATCGCCACGCTCGAAATGGCCGAAAAACTGGGGTTGTTACCCGAAGAATTTGAAAAAATCAAGGAATATCTTGGCCGCACGCCGAATTTCACAGAACTGAGCATTTATTCAGTGATGTGGTCAGAGCACTGTTCCTACAAGAACTCCATCAAGTGGATTAAGACACTGCCCAATAAAGGGGAGCATTTGCTGGCTGAGGCGGGTGATGAAAATGCCGGGCTGGTAGACCTGGGCGACAATCTGGCCTGTGCCTTCAAGATTGAATCTCATAACCATCCTTCGGCGCTGGAGCCCTACCAGGGGGCAGCCACTGGTGTGGGCGGGATCAACCGCGATATTTTTACCATGGGTGCACGGCCTGTGGCGCAACTCAATTCCCTGCGTTTCGGAAACCCGGATGTTGAACGCACCAAGTGGTTGCTCAATGGCGTGGTTAAAGGGATTGGCAATTATGGCAATGCCTTTGGCGTGCCGGTTGTAGGTGGAGAAGTGTTCTTTGATGATTGTTATACCACCAATCCCCTGGTCAATGCCATGTCGGTCGGGGTGTTGAAAAAGGGAAACACTATTTCAGCTACCTCTTACGGCAAGGGCAACCCGGTGTTTATCGTGGGTTCCGCAACCGGTAAGGATGGCATTCACGGGGCCACTTTTGCGTCGGAAGATATTACGGAGGCATCTGCTGATAAGATCCCGGCGGTGCAGGTTGGAGATCCTTTCCAGGAAAAGCTTTTGCTGGAAGCCACCCTGGAAGTGATCAAGACCGGAGCGGTTGTAGGGATGCAGGATATGGGTGCGGCAGGGATCACCTGCTCAACCACGGAAATGTCAGAGAAAGGCGGACATGCCATGGATATTTACCTGGATAAAGTACCCATGCGGCAGAACGACATGAAGCCTTTTGAGATTCTGCTGAGCGAATCACAGGAACGGATGCTGGTGGTGGTGGAAAAAGGCCGTGAAAAAGAAGTGGAAGAAGTGTTTGAGAAATGGGACCTGAATTGTGTGGAAATCGGAGTGGTGACCGAAGGGGATACCATGCGGTATTACTTCCACGATAAGCTCGTGGCTGAGGTGTCGGCCTATTCACTGGTGCTTGGTGGCGGGGCCCCGGTATATGACAGGGAATACAAAGAGCCGGCTTATTTCAAAGAAAAAGACAAGTTTCGCATTGAGCAGGTGCAGGAGCCGGAGGATCTTCCGGCTGTGGCCCGTTACCTGTTGTCATCCCACAATATTGCATCCAAAAAATGGGTGATTGACCAGTACGATACCATGGTCGGCACCAAGAATATGACCACCAATACCCCCGCCGACTCAGGGGTGGTCAACCTCAAGGGAACCAATAAAGCCCTGGCACTGGCGGTAGATTGTAACGCCCGTTATGTGCAGGCCGATCCTGAGAAAGGGTGTGCCATTGCCGTGTCGGAAAGTGCACGGAACATCGTTTGCAGTGGGGGCGAGCCCATGGCTGTTACCAACTGCCTGAATTTCGGCAACCCCTATAACCCGGAAGTTTACTGGCAGTTTGTGGGCGCTATCAAGGGGATGGGCAAAGCCTGTAAAGCGCTTGATACCCCCGTAACCGGAGGGAATGTGAGTTTTTACAACCAGTCTTCTACCGGGGGCAACAAGGCGATTCCGGTTTTTCCGACCCCGGTGATAGGGATGCTGGGGCTTTTGCATGATAAAAAACATCTGACAGGGCTCGGTTTCTGTGAAGAAGGCGACTTGATTTACCTGCTTGGGGAGTCACGCAACGATATCAACAGTTCTGAATATGTATACAATTATCACGGTGTGAAGCTTTCGCCTGCACCTTGCTTTGACATGGAAGATGAGTATGCCCTGCAGCAGGCGCTGAAGGATCTGATCAGGGCGGGGCTTGTGCAATCTGCCCATGACGTGGCTGACGGCGGGTTGTTTGTAACTCTTTTTGAGTCGGCCCGCGTCAACAACCTGGGCTTTCGGATCGATTCTGATGAAGCGGTACGTAAGGATGCATTCCTGTTCGGAGAGGCCCAGAGCCGGGTGGTGGTTTCAGTGAAGCCGCAGGATGAAGGCGCTCTGGTCGAAATGCTGGCGCAAACCGAGGTGCCCTTTACGGTACTTGGCCAGGTGGAAGGAAAGGATGCGGTTATAGACGCTACTTCATTCGGCAGCATTACCGAACTGGATGCATTGTATGAGCGTACCCTCCCGGAGATGATGGGAGAATAAACAGCAATTATGTTTGGGGTGAATTGCAGGGTTTTTCACAAGGTGCTTCCCGGGTTGCCGTTACGATGGCAGCGGGTTTTGCCTCTTGTGACGGTTTTATTGATGAATGTCTCCTGCGGCAGCGGCCTGGCTGACAGCGAGGGGATGACGGTGTTTCGTTACAACGAGGACCAGAATATTACCTCCCTGGATCCGGTGTATGCCCGGAATCAGGCAAACATATGGGCGGTGAGCCAGCTTTACAACAGTTTGCTGGAACTTGATGACAGCCTACGTGTACGGCCTGCCATTGCCCGCCAGTGGCAGGTAGCTGAAGACGGACTTACCTACACCTTTTTCCTGCGTGACGATGTGTATTTTCATGATGATGAATGCTTTCCCGGCGGGAAAGGCCGGCGGGTTGTGGCCGATGATTTTATCTATAGTTTTTCCCGTCTGCTCGATCCCCGGCTGAGTGCACCGGGTGCCTGGGTGATGAATCAAGTGGCGCGAACAGAAAACGGGGAGCTTCATATGGAGGCCCCTGACGATACCACCCTGGTAATCCATATGGCGCAGCCTTTCCCGCCCATGCCCGGATTATTGACTATGCAATACTGTGCGGTGGTTCCCCGTGAAGCCATTGAAGCCTACGGGCAGGATTTCCGGCGCAACCCCGTGGGAACGGGGCCCTTCCGCTTAGCTTACTGGCGGGAGGGGGTGAAGTTGGTATACAGGAAAAACCCGGACTATTTCGAGTTTGACGGAGATCAGCGGCTGCCCTACCTTGATGCCGTTTCCATCAGTTTTATCATCGACCGGCAGACCGCTTTCCTGGAGTTCATCAAAGGGAACCTGGATGTGCTCACCAGGGTTGATGCAAGTTATCAGGATGAGCTGCTGACTCCCCGTGGCGAATTGCAGGAGAAGTACCATGACCGCATCCGGAAGATCAGCATGCCCTTTCTGAACTCTGAATACCTGGGCTTCCAGATGGATCCGGAGAGTGTGCCCCCCGACTGGCCTCTTCGTTCCAGGAAAGTAAGGCAGGCGATCAATTACGGATTTGACCGGGAAAAGATGCTGACATTTTTGCGCAATAACATTGGTACGCCTGCCCATGCCGGTTTTGTCCCCAAGGGGGTGCCTGGGTTTAACGAAAATGAAGGCGGGTACCATTACGATCCGGAGCGGGCCATGAAGTTACTGGATGAGGCAGGATATCCGGGTGGGGAAGGCCTGCCGGATATCACTCTGCACACCACACAGGCCTACCAGGATATCGCCCAGTATATTCAGTTTGAACTGGCACGAATTGGTGTTACGCTCAGGATCAGTGTCAACCCTTCGGCTACTCACCGGGAGATGATGGCCAATGCCGATGCCTCTTTTTTTCGGGGTTCGTGGATTGCGGATTATCCCGATGCAGAAAATTATCTGGCCCTTTTTCACAGCCGGAACAAAACCCCTGCCGGCCCCAACTACACACGATTTTCCAACCCGCTTTTTGACAGTCTTTATGATGCGGCCTTGTCGGAAACCAATGACAGTATCCGCATAGGGATGTACCACCGGATGGACAGTATCATTATTGCAGAGGCTCCGAAAGTTTTCCTGTATTACGACCAGTCCATGCGTTTTGCGCAAAATCACGTGGAGGACTTGTCAAACAACCCGTTGAATCACCTGGTGCTGAAACGGGTCAGAATTGATCAGCAGTAAACCTTCATGCTGTCGCGGGCCAGAAATATTCCTTTCGGAAGCTCTTTTTCCACCTCGCGGTGTTTACCCATTTGATGGCTGATGTGTGTAATGAAGCCTTTTTCAGGCCTGAGGTACTGTAAAATATCAACGGCTTCCTCCAGGGTAAAGTGGGAGATGTGCTTTTCTTTTCGCAGGGCGTTGATGACCACAAAACGCGAGCCTTTCATTTTGTCCAGTTCGCTCGTTTCAATGTAGTTGGCGTCGGTCAGGTAAGAAAAATCGCCGGTACGGTAACCGTAAACCGGCATCCTGTGGTGCATGGCATCAATGGGAGTCAGCTCTAACCCACCGATCCGGAAGGGTGAGCCGTCCAGTTCGTTCAGGTTAATGTCAGGCACACCGGGGTAGGGGTTTTCCTCAAAGGCATAGAAGAATTCCTCTTTGATGGCAGACAGCACCGATCCCCTTGCATAAATATTCATGGGTTCCTGCTGTATCCAGTTAAAGGCCCTTACATCATCGATTCCGGCCGTGTGATCCTTGTGGTTATGGGTCATCACGATACCGTTGAGCCTCCGGACCTGTTCACGCAACATCTGTTGCCGGAAATCGGGGCCGGCATCGATGGCCACGGTGGTGCCGTTGTGCTGAAGCAGTGCAGCAGTTCTGAGTCTTTTGTCGCGGGTGTCACTGCTGCGGCATACATCACATGTGCATCCCACCACGGGGATTCCCTGTGATGTACCTGAGCCCAGTATGCTTATTTCCAGCAATGCCATCCGGGATTGAATAATAGTATGCCGGCAAATATACATAATTGCCTTCGATTGCCTGCCTTCCATCACAAGTAAATTGAAACGATCAATCAGGCTGGGTTGTTACATATATTTTTCCTATTTTTAGGCCTGAATTTATTATTAATCACCCTGAGAGTCAGATTTAACCAGTACCCATTTAATTTCAGAAACCATGAAAACATCAGTAAAATCCTGTATGCTGCTTATCGCATTTCTTTTTTGTGCAACCGGTGTGCTAAGGGCACAGCAGGAATCTTTCCGCAGCGACGACCGTCGTATTGTGGTGGAGAGCAATGCCTCTCCGGAGATTCAGAATTTATTTCCGGAGCCAATGGAGGCCACCATTTACCGGGGGGGGCGGCAGGTGAGTCAAACGCTGAATTACAACTTGCTGTTTGATATTTTTTATTACGAGGATAGCAGAAGGGGATTCCGGTTGCTGGACAAGCCCCATGAAATTGATTCGATCCGGATCGGAGAGCAGGCCTATACCTATTTGCCTGATCATGGATTTTTTGAAGTGGTGGAGTCAGAGCCCCTGCTTCTCCGGAAACATGCCATTGATATATCCCCGAAGGTACTTGTTGAAGGCCCTTATGGAAGCAATGTGCACGCTTCTTCAGTGGAGGTGGTGATGAATTTTGACGGGGCCGGGTCAGGAGGTGTGGCAGATCCGACAGTCCTGGTGCACAATCCCGGTACAGAACGTATTGAGGTGACTTTGGACCGGCAGTTGCAATACCATCTCCTGAAGGACGGGGTTCCGGTAAATGTCAGGACCAGGAGTTTGCTGCTCAGGAACTTTGCAAATGACCGCGGCGAACTTCGCCGGTTTGTCCGCAGAAATAACATCGATTTTGAGGTAGATCAGGATATGGTTACACTGGCCGGATTTGTTTATTCCATCACACAGTAATGTCTGAAAGGGGACTCCGTCTGCGCAATTTTTAGTAAATTGTGCTCAATTTTAACTGAAGAAAGACCTAAAGATGGAGCAACTTTTCAAAAAGATTCGCACTGAGGAAATTCAGGACAATGTATTTAAACTGATTGGAAAGGACTGGATGCTGGTAACCTCAGGAACACCCGATAATTACAATATGATGACGGCCAGCTGGGGCGCTGCCGGGGTGCTGTGGCGCAAACCCATAGCCATTACTTTTGTGCGCCCCCAGAGGCATACTTTTGGTTTCCTTGAGAAGCAGCCGTTTTTCACCCTGTCGTTTTTTCCTGAAGAGCAAAGGGAACTGTTGAATATTTGCGGAACCACATCCGGCCGGGATCTGAATAAAATGAATATTGACGGGCTGAACGCTGTTGAGGCCCCTTCAGGATCAGTGGCTTTTGAAGAAGCCCGGCTCGTGCTGGAGTGCAGGAAGATTTATTTTGATGACATCAGGCCGGAGTTTTTCCAGGTATTTGATATTGAAAAAATCTATCCTGCCAAAGACTATCACCGTTTTTACATAGGGGAGATCATCCAGGCATGGGAAAAGGAATAATTGTTACATAGCGGATAATTTTGCTGTTTCGTGAACATTATTGAAAGGATTAAGCGCAGCCTCCGGCGGTTTCTGATGCGCCGTTTGCTAAAGTCGGCCAAAAGGCGGCGGAGGGTGGTTGACTATGCCTCAGCCGGCAAAATTGCCTTGTTATACGGGTACGACAGAGAAGAGGATTCGCGGGCAGCGGGTGAACTGATCAGGCAGCTTCAGGTAAATGGAAAGTCGGTTAGCGCACTGGGCTTTGTCAATGCCGGTGCTGTTCCGAAATAGATTTCAGCACCGGATAATGTCCGGCTTTGTTGCAGGAAGGATTTCTCCTGGTTGCTCAAGCCGAAGCGTGATTTTCTGAAGGATTTCACAACCAGGGAATTCGATATCCTGATTGATCTGTCGTCGCACCAGGCTCACCCCATGAAGTTCATTGCAGCCCGGTCGGGGGCAATGTTCAAAACAGGGGCTGCGCATCCTGACACTGAGGATGTGTACGATCTGATCATGCAGGTGGAGGAGAATTGTCCGGCAGCCGAACTGGCCCGTCACATCATTCATTATTTGAAAATCATTAAAACCAAAAATACAGATGCGTAAAAAGTTCAGGGGAACAGGTACTGCCATCGTCACCCCTTTTCACAAGGAAGGCAATATTGATTTCAGGTCTTTTGAAGCCCTGATCGAATATCAGATAGAGAACAGCGTGGATTACATCGTTTTTCTAGGAACAACGGGGGAGTCAGTGACCCTCAGTGCCGATGAGCAAAATGCTGTGATCAACTTTGCTGTTGAAATGGTGGATAAACGTGTGCCCGTGGTGATTGGCATTGGAGGCAACAGTACCCGATCCGTGACCGACACCATCCAGAAAACCTCCTTTGACGGGATTGATGCCGTATTGTCGGTCAGCCCCTACTACAATAAGCCACAGCCCAAAGGCTTACTTTATCATTACAAAGAGATCGGGGCGGTATGTCCCGTTCCTTTAATTATCTACAATGTGCCCGGACGCACTGCCTCCAATATTGATTCGGATACCACTTTGCGGATCGCCAACGAGGTGCCCAATGTGATTGCCGTAAAAGAGGCATCCAAAGACCTGGAGCAATGTGCCCGGATCATTCGTGACAAACCGGATGATTTTTTGGTAATTTCCGGCAATGATGAATTGACCCTGCCTTTTATGGCCCTCGGGGGAGACGGAGTCATTTCCGTTTTCGCCAACGCCTTTCCCAAAGAGTTTGCCCACATGGTAAGTCTTTGCCTCGATAACCGGTTCGCCGATGCGAGAGAAATACACAACCAGTTGCTGCCCATGGTGCAGGCCATATACGAAGATGGCAGCCCGTCCGGTATCAAAGCCCTGCTGGGTATGAAAGGGTTGTGCAAAAATGTGGTGCGCCTGCCACTTGTAAAAATAAACCGCAGCCTTTATATGCAGATGTCAGAAATGCTTGAGCAGATGGGTGAGGTGCCGTTAAGTGAGCAGTAGACCCGATTTTTAAATTGCTGACCGGGTATGCAAAGAAGCCTTTTATATGGTCTGCTTATTTTGATGCTGTTTCTTATTCCGGGCGGGCACTCATCTCTTTTTTCCCTTACCGGGGAAGCAAGATCCGGGCCTCAGCCATTTTCCGGAAACGTTCACTCTGCCATTATTCCTCTGACCGAAATTGCGGAAACCCTCCATACCACTTCCCCGGTCGATGACTATTTTATCATTAGGGGAGAAGTTTTCTTTTCTTTCCCGCTGCCGGAACCCGACCTGCTTAAGGATATTGGCCACCGGTTGTCGGTTGACCGCCTGGAAAATGATTCGGTATACGCCTACGCTGACAGGCAAGGATTTGAGGCTTTCCTTTCCACCGGTATTCCTTATCAAATATTGCCCCCACCCGGGAAGGTTGATTTTGATCTCAACATGAAAGGGTTGGAAGCCCTCCGCGGCAAAGATCTGTCGGATAGCTGGGATTTTTATCCCACTTATGAAGCTTACATTGATCTGATGTACCGCTTTGAGGAGGAATACCCTGATCTGGTGCGGATCGTGGACATCGGGGAAACGGTGATGGGGCGGCAACTGCTTTTTGCGGCGATCTCGCCTGATCCCGGCCAGCGAAGGCCGGTGCCGCAATTCATGTATACCGCAACCATGCACGGCGATGAACCCGTGGGTTTTATTCTTTCCCTGCGCCTGATCCATTACCTTTTGGATAACTATGGAACGGACCCGGAGGTCACCTGGCTGGTAGACAATGTGGATATCTGGATCTCTCCCAACGAGAACCCTGACGGCACCTACCGTGATGACAACTCCAGTATTCTCGGAGCCAGCCGGGGCAATGCCAACTGGGTTGACCTGAACCGAAATTATCCCAATCCTGTGAATGATCCCGCTGCAGAACAGCAGGTGGAAACCACTGCCATGATCGGCTTTACCGACACCATCCCCTTTGTGATGTCTGCCAATATGCACACCGGCATCGAGCTGGTGAATTTTCCTTACGACAGCTGGAGATCTCATCAGCGAAGGCATCCGGATCATGACTGGTGGGAGTTTGTGATGTATGAATACGTGGATACCGTACATCATTACAGCCCGGCGGGTTATATGACCGGCATGGGCGACGGGGTGACCCACGGGGGTGACTGGTACGTGGTGTACGGCAGCCGGCAGGATTATTTCAACTATTACCGCAGTTGCCGGGAGTTTACCCTTGAACTGAGTGACCGCAAAATTCCCGAACCGGAGTTGCTGCCTGACTTCTGGGGGTACAATTACCGGTCTCTGCTTAACTATATCCGGCAGGCCACCTTCGGGGTACAGGGCTTTGTGTACGACAATGAGACCGGCCAACCACTGGAAGCGGAACTATTTATTCCCGGCCATGACTCCACCTCCATGGCAGTCTGGTCTTCGCTCCCTTTCGGTGATTATCACCGGCCCCTGTACGCAGGAGAGTACAGTTTACGGTTTGATCACCCGGATTACGAAGCCATTGAGACGGAGGGAGTGGAAGTCGGCAACTATGAGCGAATACGGCTGAATGTGGCCCTTGGTGAAGATGCCGGCACCCGCCCGGTGGCCCTGGATGTGCAAAAGGACGGGGAGGGGGTGATCTTTCCCTTTGAGGGGTTGCAGTACTTTACGGAAGGTTCCAATGCCCACTTTTCCGCCCTGGCAGACGAAGCCTGGGAATTTGAAAAATGGGGGGTAGACGGCACGGATTACCCGGAAGAACAGGTTTCCTTTATTGTTACGGAAGGGATGGAGATCCGGGCTGTGTTCAAAGAGAGCGATCCGGTGTTTGTGCAGGAGCCGGAGCAGCCGCTGACCCGTTTCAGTCTGCAGCCCAACCCCATGTCATCCTCCTCTGAGCTGGTGCTTGGTCTTGCTGAGCAAGAAACCCTTTCGATTGTGGTTCACGATATGATGGGCAAGCCTGCAGGTCATATATTTGACGGGGTAAAGCCACCGGGTGAACACCGTTTCCTGCTCACGAATTTGTATGGCGATCTCCGGCCCGGCGTGTATTTGCTTACCGTTGAGGCGGACGGAAAATACCGTCGGGTGAAGCGTCTGGTAAAGCTTCCTTAGGTCAGCTCTTCAGGCTTAAGTCTAGCTCGTCAGGCTCAGGTCAGTTTTTCAGGCTTGCCAACTGTCTTTTGATCACATCGATCCGCGACAGTGCGTCGGCCTGTTTCTTTTTCTCCATGGCCACCACTTTTTCAGGGGCATTGTTCACAAACTTCTCGTTGGAGAGTTTCTTTTCTGTTGATTTCAGAAAGCCTTCCTGGTATTTGAGTTCTTCTTCCAGACTTTTGACCTCTTCCTCTATGTTCAACTCCTGGTCAAGCGGAATATGGAGCTCGGTAGACTTAATGATGATTGAAATACAGCCTTCGGGTTTTTCCGTCACATAATCTAGGTGGGCAATGTTGCAGAGTTTTTTGACGATGTCGTCAAAGGTGGTGTCAGGCTGCTGGTTGTTATTCTTTTTGATAAACAGGTCAAGTTCTGTTTTCGGGGAAAGGTTCTTGTCCTGCCGCATATTACGGATGGCCATAATCACCTGCTTTGCAAATTCAAACCTTCCGGTAAGGTTTTTGTCCGGTACTCCTGCTTCCGGAAGCGGAGCGATGGTGATGCTTTCAGCCTCTTTTTCATCCCTGATGCGCTGATAGATCTCTTCCGAGATAAAGGGCATAAACGGGTGCAGGATTCGCATCAGTTTGTTCATGAACCCAATGGTTGCCTGGTAGGTGGCTTTGTCAATGGGGTGCTGGTAAGCCGGTTTGACCATCTCCAGGTACCATGAGCAGAAATCATCCCAGATGAGCTTGTACACCGTCATCAGGGCGTCAGCAATGCGGAACCGGGAGAAGTGATCTTCGAGTGTTTCCAGGGCCTGGCTGAGGTTGGCCTCGAACCACCGGATGGCAGTGGCGGAGGCTTCTGTTTGTGTAATGTTGCCGGTTACTTCCCAGCTTTGGGTAAGGCGGAAGGCGTTCCAGATCTTGTTGCAGAAATTGCGACCCTGCTCACAAAGGGTTTCTTCGAACAACAGGTCGTTTCCTGCGGGTGAGCTGAAGAGCATGCCCACACGGACACCGTCGGCCCCGTAGTTTTTGATCAGTCCCAGCGGGTCGGGGGAGTTCCCGAGCGACTTGGACATTTTGCGCCCCTGCTTGTCGCGGACAATGCCGTGCAGGTATACGTTTTTAAAAGGGATCTCGTTGCGGAACTCCAGCCCGGCCATGATCATGCGGGCCACCCAGAAGAAAAGGATCTCCGGGGCGGTTACCAGGTCATTGGTGGGATAGTAATAGCGGATCTCTTCATTGTCGGGGCGGTTGATGCCGTCAAATACCGAAATGGGCCAGAGCCAGGAAGAGAACCAGGTGTCCACCACGTCTTCGTCCT
>PWHO01000212.1 GCA_003555385.1 Bacteroidales bacterium | reverse complement strand
CGAAATTCCGCGTCTGTTATTTTAACTTTGCAAAGTTACATTTATTTGGCCCGCTGACTAAATGGATTCCGGGCCTTCTCAAAATATCCGAACAGCAAAAACAGAACGGATTTCCTTAACTGAAAAAAAATCTGTAATTTTCCAGCCTTTTTGGAAGGCATAAATCTGAGAAAAAACAAAGTAGTAATCTGATACTAAATTAACAATGAGCAACTTCAATACAATAATCACGGGAACCGGGAGTTTTATTCCATCCCGGCGTATCGATAACAGCCACTTTGCCCGCCAGACCTTCTTTGACAGAGCACAGACAGTCATTGACTCGCCTGGCGAGGATGTAGTGCGAAAATTCCGTGACATCACAGGAATTGCAGAACGGCGCTGGGTGGAGGAGAATCAAACCACCTCTGATATTGCAGCCATCGCAGCCAGGCGGGCCATTGAGTCCGCAGGCGCGGATCCGGAAACCATCGACCAGATCATTGTGGCGCAGAATTTCGGGGATGTGATGCGGGGAACCATCCAGACAGACATGGTTCCATCTATTGCTTCCCGTGTAAAACACCAGCTGGGGATCAGGAACCCGCAATGTATTCCCTATGACCTGATTTTTGGATGCCCGGGATGGATACAGGGCCTCATTCATGCAGATGCTTTTATCCGCACAGGAATGGCCCGCCGTTGTCTCGTAATTGGTGCTGAGACCCTTTCACGGGTGGTGGATAACTACGACCGGGATACCATGATCTTCTCTGACGGAGCCGGGGCAACGATTATTGAAGGAGTTGAAGAAGAGGAGAAAAGAGGCATAATCTCTTTTGCGGCGGTCAGCCATACCGAAGAAGAAGTCCATTTTCTCTATATGGGAAAATCATACAACCCTGAAAGTGATCCTGATACGAGATATATCAAAATGGATGGCAGAAAGGTTTATGAGTATGCCATTACCCAGGTACCTCCGGCGATGAAAGTGGCCCTTGACAAAGCCGGCATTGACATTAAGGATATTAGCAAAGTGCTCCTGCACCAGGCCAACGAAAAAATGGACGAAGGGATTGTGAAACGGTTTTACAGGCAATACGGGATCCGGCCAGAAACAACGGATGTCATGCCCATGAATATTCAGGAACTGGGAAACAGTTCTGTGGCGACCATTCCCACCCTGTATGATATGATACTGAATCAGCAGCTCAGCAATCACAAAATTGAAAAAGGAGACTACCTCCTTTTTGCCTCCGTAGGGGCAGGAATGAATATCAATGCCATTATTTATAAACAATAAACCAACATTTTATGCGATCACTACCAATCAACATCATTGCTTCGATATGCATTTTGTTGATGTCTGCCGGTGCTTTTGCCGCCGAGGATGCGCGACTGATGCGCTATCCTGACATCAACGAAAATCAGGTTGTATTTGTCTTTGCCGGAGACATCTGGACAGTAGATGCCCGCGGAGGCGATGCAAGGCAACTCACTTCCCACAAAGGCCTGGAGCTTTTCCCGAAAATCTCCCCCGACGGCAGGTGGATTGCTTTTTCGGCGGAATACAGCGGTTCACGCCAGGTTTACGTAATGCCGGCAGAAGGGGGCACTCCCAGGCAGCTTACCTACTACAATGACGTAGGCCCCATGCCCCCCAGGGGTGGCTTTGACAATGTCGTACTGGGATGGACACCCGACAGCCGGGAAGTACTGTTCCGCAGCAACCGCACACCATATGGCGACCGGATGGGAAAATATTTTACCGTCAGTATTGATGGTGGAATGGAAGAGCCTTTACCCATCCCCCATGGCGGATTTGGCGTACTTTCTCCGGAAGGTAACAAAATGGCTTTTGCTTACGTTGACCGGGAATTTCGTACCTGGAAGAGGTACAAAGGCGGCAGGGCTTCCGATATCTGGATATATGACCTCGAAGAAAACACTTCCAGGCAGGTCACTGATTTCAAGGGCACCGATCACATTCCGGTATGGTACGGAGACAAAATCTATTTTGCATCAGACCGGGACCAGTGGTTGAACATTCACAGCTATGATACCAATACCGGCGAGGAGAAACAAATAACTTTTCATGATGATTTTGATGTGATGTGGCCTTCGGGCACAAACGGACAGCTGGTATATGAGAGCGGGGGTTATATCTATCGTCTGAATCTTGAAACGGGTCAGCAGGAACGTGTGGTGGTCAATATCCATTATGATTTTGCCAATACCCTCCCCTATCAGAAAAACGTCAAAGACAACATTCACAGCGTAGCGATATCACCCACAGGAAACCGCGTGCTGTTTGACGCACGTGGCGATATTTTTTCTATCCCCGCCGGAGAAGGGACCACCCATAATCTGACACGCACCCAGGGAGAAAGGGCGGTCTATCCACAATGGTCGCCCGACGGCAGATGGATTGCTTATTATGCCGATACTACCGGTGAATATGAAATTTATCTGCTTGAAAACACTGAAGGAGCTGAGCCGCGCCAGGTAACCTTTGGCAGCCAGGGATGGAAGTATCAGCCGAAGTGGTCACCCGACAGCCGCTACCTGGT
>PWHO01000267.1 GCA_003555385.1 Bacteroidales bacterium | reverse complement strand
TTCGCACATTGGAAGCCATGGGGGTAAGCTTGAAGAAAAAAATTATGACCCAGAAGTTCGCCGATGCTTTAAGCAGGATATGCTTCGATTTGGCAAAGGAGATCCATACCAATAATGACGGTGTCGAGGCCATGGAAAAATTGGAAGACATCAAAGCATACTACCGAGAGCTGCCTCTTCCTGAATCCCGAAAATGCTTTGAAGATCGAGCACATCTCTTCGTATTTCTTCACCATTTAGAGGATTTTATACGAATTAAAATGGAATTTTATCATGAACATTCTTCTTTAAAATAAAGGGGGTAAGAACCATGAAAGCGGTTATAACCGATGAGCACGATGACTTTGCTTCCGTCGTTGAGGGACCGGAAGAGATTGTTTTACATCTTAAAACCTATTTGCTGGAATTTGATAAGTATGACCACCCCATGTGTTGGGGAACCGAAGAATTTGTGGATTTTCTTAATGATGTGATCCTGAAAGATCGTGGGGAAAAGGTGGTTATTTTAGAACTTTGGACCGATGAATATGATAAAAGCCTGCCTAAATTAAGAATATAAGTAATAAAAGTCTCATTTAGACAACCGCAAAGTGTGGTTGCACTCAAATGAGACTTTTTTATGAATAGAGAGCTTATATTTTATGAAAGAAGAGCTTATATTCTATGAAAGAAGAGCTTATTTTTTATGAAAGAAGAGATTATATTTTTGAAAAATAGTGAATGGCTTAGGGGATAAATTCTCTGGAAATAGAGGTTTTGGAGGAGGAGGACAAAAGCTCCGTCCCCCTGTCCTTCTAGGGTTTGACCGGTTGTGAGAGTTTTCCCCAACGGGGTGGTTCGGTGGGTCGGTTGGGGGTTCCCGGGTTTTTCGGTCTTCGGGAGCGATGGGATCGTCCCGGACTTTCTTCCTCTTCTTCAAGGAATTCCTTAAACTCCCAGCTGCCTTCGGTGAAAATCCAGACCTGGGGCTCTATAACTTCGCCCTCCATAGACTGCACACCGCGAATTTCGATTTCCTCACCTTCCATACGTTCATAATAAAACTCTAGGATTACCTGATCGTCATATCCGCTGCGAAGGATGGGATCATCCTCATAGTAATATTCATTGTCTCGAAGGATGATGGTCTCCGGGGTTACGGTTTCGGGATCCACCGGTTTTGTGAAGCCCATATACTGGGTATAGGCCGAGCCTTCCCGCAGTTCAATTCCCGTTACCTCAAAGTCCACTTCTTCCACTGCATAATGAACATCCATGTAAAGGTTTTCTACTGCAATTCGCTGATACCCTTCAAGATGGGAATCTCCCGTTCCGTTTTCGTAGTAATAGGAGTCCTCGATATAGCTTTGGGTGTCTGCAGATTTTCTAAGGGTAACACTAAATTCCGGGGCTTCACTGCCAAAGCTTCCGGGGGTTTGCACCGCTTTTTCCAGATAATCATCTTCGCTTAGGACCAAATCAATGATCGCCTTTGTGGTTTCGTAGTTGTTGCCGAATATATATTCCGAGTCATAAAGGGCGTCTCCCGAAGGCAGGATCGTTTCCTTTTCATCCTTCGGAATTACTTGACCGGTATCAAAGTTATAACGGTCTCCCTCGGTCAAATAGTGAATTATTACGTTCTCCGCCTCAAAATGTGTTGTTTTGGGAAACGCTGCATCACTTACATCCACAACATAGAATCCGTTATGTCCGATTACGGTTCCTTCTCGCTCTCCCTGTTCTCCACGTCGAATCATCATGGAGGTGCCTTCGTCTCCTCCCAGTCCGATGTCTTTTTCAGAATCCCGAAGACCGACCAGCAGTCTTCCCAGGCGTCCTCTGGCATCAAAATGGGTATCGGTAAGGACATTTTGGGGCACCAGACTGATTCCATCCACCATTAAGCTGTTGTCATCCTTTATCGGATTTAAGAATCCGGTCTCAGGAATATCGGTGATATCAAAGGCTTCCACTTCGTTGTGATACATGGCGCCGTAAGAACTGCCTACTCCGAACACCGGGTCCGACATGAAATGCATTCCCGCGCTGGTTCCTGCGGCCACGCCTCCCCGTTCCAATACGTACTCCACACTTTTTAAGATCTCCGTTTTGGATCCATCATCGTTAAAGAAGGACCGCACATGCTTGTATTGATCGCCACCCATAAAATACACCGCATCCGCTGTTTTTACCAGTTCCGCCCAGTATGGGTGATTGGCCACATATTCTCTGGAATCCAGGGCCAGGGGTACGTAAATCGGCTCAAAGCCCATATCCTTAAAATGATCCTTATCCGCCCCAAAGGTCGGGTCGTCAAAATAGAAGTACTCATAAACCGTAGCCAGGGAATCCCTGGAGCTGTTAAAGACCACGATCTTCGGATCATAATCTTCGGTACCTCCCGCCAAACTTCTCATTTCATCATACATATATCGAATGGAAAGATCCCGAAGGGAAACCGATCCTCCCATAGGCATAACCGTGGGGATTCCCTCACCAATGGGCTCATCTAAACTGGGAGCCTCAGGAGTTTTCGCTGTGATGATCATCTCTTTGGATTGGGTAATGCC
>PWHO01000206.1 GCA_003555385.1 Bacteroidales bacterium | reverse complement strand
TTCACCTTCTTTTTGTAGGCGCTGAAAATAGGGAACAGCAACCCCCAGAAGCTGAATTACAATGGAAGCACTGATATAGGGCATGATTCCCAGTGCAAAAATAGATGCATTGGAAAAGGCACCGCCGGAAAACATATTCAGCAGTCCCAGCAGACCATCCTGGGTCTGTGCCTGAAGCTGCTGCAATTGATGAGGATCCACGCCTGGAAGAACCACAAAGGATCCGAGCCTGTAAATCAGAATTATACCAAGGGTGGTAAGAATCCTGTTACGAAGGTCCTCAATATTATAAATGTTGATTAAAGTCTGAACAAAACGTCTCATTCCTATTAATTATAGCCGGTTTACACTTCCACCTGCGGCTTCAATCGCCTTGGCGGCAGTATCTGAAAAAGCATGGGCAGTTACATCAACTTTGGCGGTCAGTTTACCCCTGCCAAGCACTTTAACCAATTCATTTTTTGACACAAGGCCGTTGCGGATCAGAATGTCCGGATCTATTGTCAGCAACCCCTTTTCATCTGCAAGCTTTTGCAATGCATCCAGGTTGATGGCCTGATAAGCCACCCGGTTGCGGTTCTTGAATCCATATTTAGGCACACGTCTTGCCAGTGGCATCTGACCACCTTCAAACCCCGGTTTTTTGCTGTGACCGGCCCTTGATTTGGCGCCTTTGTGTCCACGCGTTGCAGTGTCACCACTGCCGGAACCTTCACCTCTTCCAATACGCTTTCTGGTCCGGACCGACCCCTTGGCTGGTTTAAGATTGCTTAAATCCATTTTATATTGCAAATTTAAAAATATTGAACAAAACGATATTACTCCTTGACCTCTTCAACGGAAACCAAATGTTTCACCTTATTGATCATACCTTCCACCTGGGGTGATGCTTCGATATACACCGGGCGGTTCAATTTCTTAAGGCCCAAAGCATCAAGGGTTCTCTTCTGTACTGCAGGCTTACCGATCCTGCTTCTTACCTGAACGATCTTATATTTCTTCATTCCAAATGCTTTTTAACCGTTAAACACTTTGTCAAGGTTCACGCCGCGTTGTTGTGCCACGGCAAAGGGATCACGGAGCTTCATCAGCGCATCCATGGTAGCTTTCACCACACTGTGCGGGTTGGAAGAACCTTTGGACTTTGCCAGAACATCTGTTATGCCTACACTTTCAAGTACGGCACGCATTGCTCCTCCTGCAATCACGCCCGTACCATGGGCAGCAGGTTTAATAAGTACGCGGGCTCCGCTGTATTTCCCTTCCTGGGCATGCGGGATGGTTCCTCTATACACAGGTACCTTGATCAGGTGTTTTTTGGCATCATCAATACCTTTGCTGATCGCAGTGGTCACTTCTTTGGCTTTACCAAGTCCTTGACCCACCACACCATTCTCGTTTCCGACAACTACAATGGCGGAAAAACTGAAAGTACGACCACCTTTGGTTACTTTGGTAACCCTTTGTATACCGACAAGCCTGTCTGTAAACTCTATCTCGCTCGACTTAACCTTTTTTATATTTACGTTTGCCATATTCTTAGAATTTTAAGCCTCCTTCTCTGGCGCCTTCTGCCAATGATTTAACTCTACCATGATAAAGATACCCGTTGCGGTCAAACACAATGTTCGAAACACCCGCCTGCTTTGCATGCTCTGCAATCACCTTACCAACTTCGCGTGCAGCCTCTGTTTTGGTGATCTTCTTGTCATCCACTTCTTTGGAAATGGATGAAGCAGCGGCAAGGGTTTTGCCGGCATAATCATCAATCAGCTGAGCATAAATTGCTTTATTGCTTCTGAAAACAGAAAGCCGTGGCATTTCCGCTGTGCCGCGTATCTTCTTGCGAACGCGGTATTTTATCCTGGTTCTTCTGTCGAGATTCTTTTTTGTTGCCATCCTTGATACGGGATTTTAAAAATGTTTACAATTACTTGGCAGCAGCAGCTTTACCAGCTTTTCTGCGAATAACTTCACCCTGATAAAGCACACCTTTACCTTTGTAAGGTTCAGGTTTACGTAATGATCTGATCTTGGCAGCCACCTGACCAATCAACTGTTTGTCATGAGATTCAAGAATAATGGTCGGACTCTTACCCCGTTCAGTTACGGTCTCCACTTTCACCTCTTTAGGAATCTCAAAAATGATATTGTGTGAGTATCCAAGGGCAAGCTCAAGTACCTGCCCGTTATGGGAGGCTTTATAACCGACACCAACCAGTTGCTGAACAATTTTGTAGCCCTCGGAAACACCGATAACCATATTATTGATCAGCGAGCGGTAAAGACCGTGAAAAGATTTATATTTCTTCAGGTCGCTGGATCTGGTCAATTGCACCTGGCCTTCTTCAACCTCTACGGTAATATTGGAATCCACCTGCTGGGTCAGCTCACCTTTGGGTCCTCTTACCGTAACCACATTGTCATCCGATACCGCTACGGTAACGCCATCGGGAATATTGATCGGATAATTTCCTATTCGTGACATTTGTACCTCCTTTAACTTACGTAACAAATAATTTCACCACCTACTTTCAGTTCCCGGGCTTCCTTATCAGTAA
>PWHO01000142.1 GCA_003555385.1 Bacteroidales bacterium | reverse complement strand
CGATCTCATCCAGTTTGGTCGGCCAGTCGCGTTCCTTGGAGATTCGTCTGCCAGGTTTATAGAAATGCTGGAACCAGAAGGGAATATTCTTGGTGGTGATGCCTGAAAGGTCGCCTTCAAAGTAGGTCCCGTTATAATTCAGGTGGGTGCTGCCCCCGAGCATCAATATCCCTTTTTCATAAAAACTTCTTGGAAAACCATACCTGGCCAGGGAAAAAATCTGCCTGACACTTGTTTTCTTGATAGCCCGGAGCATGGAGCCGGTAACAGGAATATGCTTGCTGGAGGATTCAGAGGTGCCGGAACTCAGAGCAAAATATTTAACCTTTCCGGGCCAGCAGACAAAAGGTTCGCCGTTAAGCGTACGGTACCACCAGTCTTTAAAAATTCCGTTGTAATCATGCAAAGGCACTTTCTGCTGAAATACCCTGACCGGGTCCTTCTCCGTCAGGATGTCCGCAAAGCTATAGTGCTCTCCAAAGGCTGTGCCGGCGGCTTTACGTAAAAGTTTTTTCAGTTCCCTTTTTTGTGCCCTGACCGGATCTTTAGGCTGGAAGCTCAGGGGCATTTTACTTCTCAGTTCAATGGCTCTTTTGATGATTGAACCCAAAATAGGCATGCGTGTAGTTTTTGGTCAACGGTGTAAACACGTGTAGGGTCATAAATGTACAAAAACTGTGGCAATATACCTTGAATTAGCTGCTTATCCAGTCTTTTACCTCTTCCGGGTCAGGAGCGGGTGTGTTGAGCTTCAGTTTTTTGCGCAATCCGCATAATTGATTGAATACTTTATTGGGATTGGCCTCTTTCAGGGTTTTGAGGTCAGTATAACCTGCCTGAGGCAGGACTTCTGCCCATTGTTCCGGAATCCCTGCCGACATAAAAATGTCTTTGCTTTCTGTGGCAGAGCTGGTTTTTTCGGGGCGCATCTGCGGGAAGAACAGTACATCCTGTATGCTTGGCTGATTTGTCAGGATCATGGCAAACCGGTCAATTCCGATCCCCAGCCCTGCTGTGGGAGGCATGCCGGTTTCAATGGCTCTGAGAAAGTCCTCATCCAGCATCATGGCCTCGGGGTCGCCCCTGCGTCCGAGTTCCAGCTGCTCCTCAAATCGTTTCCGCTGATCGATGGGGTCATTGAGCTCACTGAATGCATTGCAGATCTCTTTACCGTTGCAGATGGCCTCAAAACGTTCCACCAGGCCGGGTTTGCTCCGGTGTTTTTTCGCCAGCGGCGACATCTCCACCGGATAGTCTGTAATGAAGGTGGGTTGTATCAGGTTTGCTTCACACTTTTCACCAAAAATCTCATCGATCAGTTTTCCCCTGCCCATGCTATCATCCGTTTCAATGCCGATACTTTCGGCAAATTCACGCATATCGGTTTCATTCATTTCAGAGATGTCTGTACCCGTGAAGTGCTCTATGGCTTCATACATGCTGAACCGTTTCCAGGGCCGTTTGAAATCAACCTGGTGTTCCCCAACCTTGATGCTGGTGGTCCCGTGCAGATCCATGACAATTTTTTCTACCATTTCCTCCACGAGGTCCATCATCCATTCATAATCCTTGTAGGCCACATACAACTCCATCTGTGTGAACTCGGGGTTGTGAAAACGGCTCATCCCTTCATTGCGGAAATCTTTGGCAAATTCAAAAACCCCTTCGTATCCGCCCACGATCAGCCGTTTCAGGTATAATTCATTGGCAATACGAAGATAAAGTGTGGTATCCAGCTTATTGTGATGGGTTTTGAAGGGGCGTGCCGCAGCTCCGCCATATATGGGCTGCAGTACAGGAGTTTCCACCTCCAGGTAGCTTTTCTCCAGTAAAAAGTTACGCATGCTCTGTATCAGTCTTGCCCGCTGACGGAAAACGTCTTTCACTTCGGGGTTTACGATAAGGTCGAGGTAGCGCTGACGGTATCGCTGTTCAGCATCGGTGAAAGCATCATAAACTTTACCGTCCTTTTCCTTGACAACGGGTAAAGGACGCAGCGACTTGCACAGAATCCTGAATTCTTTAACATGAATGGTAGTTTCACCCATCCGGGTGGTAAACACAAAACCCTTTACACCAATGATGTCGCCTATATCGATCAGGCGTTTGAATACCGTATTGTACATGGTTTTGTCCTCGCCCGGACAAATCTCATCACGATTAAAATACAGCTGTATGCGTCCGCTGTCATCCTGAACTTCTGCAAAAGATGCGCTTCCCATAATGCGCCGGCCCATCACCCGTCCGGCGATCTGTACATCCTGGTAGAGGCTGTTATCCTGCGGGAAATGCTCCCTGATGTCTTTTGAAGTGGCGTTTATGGTATAGGTATCAGAGGGGTAGGGGTCGATTCCCAGTTCCCTGAGTTGCCGGAGTGCTTCCCGGCGGATTTGTTCCTGTTCACTTATTTTGTGGTCCATTGTGATCGCGTTTATAAATAATCCGCAAAGTTAATGAATTTGACGGTTTTGGTTTGCAGTGACAAATACCGGGCAAAGCATTACTTTTGCAAAAAAGTAATCGAAACCTGAAAAAATAAAGCCTGTGGGCAGAAAGAAAAGGAAAGATCTTCCGTTGCTGGAAAAAATAACAATCACCGGGGTGGCCGCTGAAGGAAAGGCCCTGGCAAGGGTCAATGACAAGGTGCTGTTTGTGCCCTTTGCTGCCCCCGGCGATGTGGTGGATGTAAAAGTGAAGCGTTCAAGGCGCAACTACATGGAGGGAAGCATAGCGTTTGTGCATACTTATTCACCGGATCGCACTGAGCCTTTTTGCTCCCATTTCGGGGTTTGCGGGGGGTGTAAATGGCAGCACCTGCCGTATGAAAAACAACTTGCTTTCAAGCAGTCGCAGGTTACAGACAGCCTGGAGCGGATTGGGAAGGTTGATCTTTCTGATGTGAAAGTGTTGCCTGTGGCTACCTCTGAGCTGACCACCTTTTACCGGAACAAAATGGAGTATACTTTCAGTGACCGCCGGTGGCTGTCAAGGGAGGACATTGAATCCGGCAGGGAAATCCGTGACATGGAGGCCCTGGGACTTCATATACCCGGTTTTTTTGACAAAGTACTGGATATTGAAAAATGCTGGCTGCAGCCCGATCCCTCAAATGAGATACGTTTGGCCGTGAAACAGTTTGCCGTGGAGCAGGAATTGTCCTTTTTCGACCTCAGAACCAATCAGGGTTTTCTGAGAAACCTGATTATACGGAATTCAAGTGACGGGGAGGTGATGGTGGTGATGGTTTTTGGCAGGGATGATCCCGGACAGATAGAGCAGGTGATGTCTTTTATTCACCGCCGTTTTCCCGGTCTCCGAACACTGGCCTATATGGTAAACCCCAAACAGAACAGCAGTATTGCTGACTTGCAACCTGTAATCCATGCCGGCCGGGAAGCGCTGGAAGAAAAGATGGAAGATCTGCGCTTCATGGTGGGGCCGAAATCTTTCTTTCAGACCAACTCAATGCAGGCCCGGCGTCTTTACAACATAGTGAAGGACTTCGCCAGGCTTACCGGCCGGGAAGTATTGTACGATCTTTACACGGGAACCGGCACCATCGCCTGTTTTCTGGCTTCCGGGGCCGATAAGGTAGTGGGGGTAGAATATGTGGATGAGGCGGTGGAGCACGCCCGGAGTAATGCCGGGCTGAACCGGATCGGAAACACCACATTCCTGGCCGGAGACATGGCCGATGTGTTTGATGAGGAAATGATGAAGCAGCATGGGTTTCCTGATGTGATCGTGACGGACCCCCCGAGGGCAGGTATGCATCCCAAAGTAATCGATAAGATCATCCTCAGCGGAGCAGCCCGCATTGTTTATGTGAGCTGCAACCCCGCCACCCAGGCCCGTGACACAGAATTACTAAGCAGTCATTACCGGGTCGAAAAAAGCCAGGCGGTCGACATGTTCCCCCATACTCACCATGTGGAGAATGTCCTGCTTCTCAAAAGGAAATAATACGCGGGAATAATCTTTTCAGATAATGCCGGAACCTTTGGCTTTCACCGGCCGGTGCTTTTTGCCGGTGCTTTTTTACCGGTGCTTTTTTACCGGTGCTTTTCCCCGGTGCCATGTTAACGGATCCGGAAACCCTCGTGCCCGAAGGAACTTGTCTGTTCCGTGTTGATTTTACTCACACTGGCCATCAGGGGTCCCTGGCCACACCATTCAATGAAAGCATCCAATGCATCCTCATTTCCTTCAGCTTCCATATACACACTGCCATCGGGCATGTTTTTTGCAAAACCGCTGATGCCGAGTGATTGAGCTTTGTTTTGTGCCGAGTAACGGTAGTTGACCCCCTGTACACGGCCGTATACACTGATTTTTATGCTTTTAGTTGACATAATAGTTCACCAAAATTTATTTGTCAGGCGATGAAAAATTCCTTTAAACCTTTAAAAATAACAATTTTCTGCCGACCGGTCAAGGCTCCTTGTTCCGGCTTCCCGTTTTTTTGTAAATTTGGATGCAATCAACAATGTCATCTGTGACCATAGATGTCGGTAGCCGGATCAGCCGGCCGGAACATTTTTCCCGGTGCGTTTCCGTTTACCCTGTTTCCGGTCACACTGGCACTAAAACCATCATCCCATGAAGATAAAATTGACCTATATGTTGTTGTTAACAATGGTTTTGGGCTGCGGGCAGCCCGGGAAACGTACTGACGCGGAACCTCCGGTGGCAGAAAAACGTGATACGGCGCTGACCCATCACGGTCACACAAGGATTGATCCCTATTACTGGATGAATGACCGGGAAGACCCGGATGTGATCAGTTACCTGGAAGCGGAAAACAAATACCTGGAAGCGAAGCTGGAGCATACCCAACAGCTTCAGGAGCAGCTGTTGGGTGAAATGCGCGGCCGCATCAAAGAGGATGATCAGTCCGCCCCGTTTTATGACAACGGGTACTTTTATTATACGCGCTACGAAGAAGGGGGTGAATATCCGGTCTATTGCCGCCGGCAGGGATCTATGGATGCACCTGAAGAGATCATGCTGGATGTGAATGAGCTGGCGGAACCCCATTCTTTTTACAGGGTCGGAACCTATGACATCAGCCTGGATAACCGCTGGATGGCTTTCACCGCAGATACCGTCGGTCGCAGGCAATATACCATTATGGTGAAGGATCTTGGTACCGGTGAGGTATCTGAAACCGGGATCAGCTACGCCGGAGGCGATGTGGTCTGGGCTGCCGATAACCAAACCTTTTTCTTTACCTCCATTGATCCCCATACACTTCGTTATGAAAAGATCAACCGTTTTAACATGAATCGTGATGAGGTGCCGGAGGTAGTTTACACGGAAGGGGATGAAACTTTTTACTATATCGGGGTTTCCCGCAGTAAAGATGACCGGTTTATGATGATCAACGCCAATAGTACGCTGAGCAATGAAATCCACTTC
Source organism: Bacteroidales bacterium (assembly GCA_003555385.1). Lineage (GTDB taxonomy): Bacteria > Bacteroidota > Bacteroidia > Bacteroidales > UBA7960 > PUPG01. Next base: position 6,416 of record PWHO01000142.1, on the reverse strand, counting down.
CTGGATGCGGATAATCCGGATGGAGTGTTTGAGGTGTTCCAGCCCAGGGAAAGGGATCTCCGCTATAGCGTTGAATCATTTAACGGGAAATTTTTTGTGCTTACCAATTATGAGGCAATGAACTTCCGGCTGATGGAGGTTTCGCACGGTGCCACCGGCAAGGAAAACTGGCAGGAAGTGATTGCCCACCGGGACGATGTGCTTCTGGAAAATATGGAACTGTTTGACAACTTCCTGGTGCTCCAGGAAAGAGAGCGGGGTTTGCGGCAGATGCGGATCATTAACAAGGTGAGCGGGGAAAGCCATTACCTGCCGTTTGAAGAAGAGGCCTATACGGCGCATATCGGGGTAAACCGGGAGATGTCCACCCCGGTGTTGCGCTATAACTATACCTCCCTGACCACACCCAATACGACCTATGATTATAATATGGAGACCAGGGAGCAGGAAATGATCAGGCAGCAGGAGGTGCTGGGTGATTTTGACCCGGCCGGTTATGTGACCCGGCGATATTATGCGACGGCACGAGACGGAGCAGAGGTCCCGGTGACCGTTGTATACCGTCGTGGTACTGAAACAGACGGTGACAATCCGCTGCTTTTGTATGCCTATGGTTCCTATGGTTCCAGCGCCGATCCCCGTTTTAATATCAATGCCCTGAGCTTGCTGGATCGTGGTTTTGTTTACGCCATTGCCCATGTGAGGGGCGGCCAGGAACTCGGCCGGCAGTGGTATGAAGACGGCAAGTTGCTGAACAAAAAGAATACTTTCAATGACTTTATTGATTGCGCGGAGTTCCTGGTTGACCAGGGGTACACCAGGCCCGAACGACTCTTTGCCCGCGGAGGAAGTGCCGGCGGGCTCCTGATCGGTGCGGTGGTCAATGACCGCCCTGAGCTCTTCAGGGGAGTCATTGCGGCCGTTCCCTTTGTGGATGTGGTCACCACCATGCTGGATGAGTCTATTCCGTTGACTACCGCGGAATATGATGAATGGGGGAACCCGAATGACCCTGAATATTATGAGTACATGTTGTCCTACTCTCCCTATGACAATGTGCGGGCCCGGGAATATCCGAATATGCTGGTTACCTCGGGCCTCCACGATTCACAGGTGCAGTACTGGGAGCCCACCAAATGGGTTGCCAGGTTGCGTGATTTTCATACCGGGGATGAGAACATTCTCCTTTCCACCAACATGGAAGCCGGACATGGCGGGGCTTCAGGCCGCTTCCAGCGTTTGAGGCAATTGGCCATGGAGTATGCTTTTTTACTGGATCTTGCCGAAAATTGATTTGATGTTTTTATAAACCCCAAAACCAACATCTTATGAAACGATACATTGTATTTGTATTTGCCGGTGTCATGGCCACAATTATGATCGGGGCCTGCCAGACAGAAACCGATCAGCGAATCGAAACCCGATGGGCCGGGGAGACCATAGAGGAGATTATTGGGAATATTGAGAGCCAGATAGGAGGCTTCAGCACAACCATGGTTGAAGTGAGTTATCGTTATGATGAGCTGTATTGGGCTGGTCAGGACGAAAACTGGGGATATGCCGATTATCAGCTTGATAAGCTAATGAGCAGCATGGAGAATGGGTTCATTCGTCGACCTGACAGAGAGGCCTCTGCCACTCAGTTTATGAACCAGGTGTCTCCTGCTTTGGCTGAAACCATTGAAAGTGGAGATAAAGATGCATTTGTTGAGCAGTTTAACCGCTTTGCCAGCAGTTGCAATACTTGTCATCAAATGGAGGAAGTTGCCTTTATGCAGGTAATTATTCCCGAAAAACGTACCAGTTTGGTACAATTTTAACGATCTATGTTTTACCGGCTGTGGCAATAATTCGCCAAAGCCATTCTTACAGACTTTTTTATGCAAGCATCAGTGGAGATCAGCATGTATCCCCTCGGGAGGGATTATATTCCCGAAATTCAGGATTTTATTGACCGGATAAAAATGCGGCCGGGAATAGAGGCTGAGGTGAATGGGATGAGCACCCAGTTGTTTGGCGATTACCGGACCATCATGCAGGCACTGACCGATGAGATGGCTGTCTCTTTTGAAAAGGAAGGCAAAAGTGTTTTCGTCATGAAAGTCATCAACAGTCACCTGAAGCAATAAAATCCAGTAATCCATTGACTGTTATCCGAAAAATTGCAGTTACAGGCCCGGAATCTACCGGTAAAAGCTGGCTTACCAGGCACCTTGCAGGTTATTACCAGACGGCTTATGTTCCTGAGTTTGCCCGTGAATACATTGAACGGCTCGACCGTGAATATGTGCAGCACGATATTACCCAAATTGCGAAAGGGCAGCTGTCAGCAGAGTATGAGGCAATGAAAAGGACGCGGGGGTTGTTGTTTTGTGACACGGAGCTGATTGTGACCAAAATATGGAGCCTGCATAAGTACGGAAGTTGTGACCCATGGATATCCGCGCAAATAACAAACAATCCCTACGACCTGGTGTTGCTTTGTGATGTGGATATGCCCTGGGAACCGGATCCGCAGAGGGAACATCCCCATTTGCGCAGTTTCTTCTTTGACTGGTTCCTCAGGGAGTTGAATGCTTATGGGTTCCATTACCGCGTTATCAGGGGCAGGGATGAAGAGCGGCTGAACAATGCCATTAAAGCAGTAGAAGACTATATGGCAGAAACGGGTTGATATGGATTCTCACGAATTAAGCAGGCATATTCAACTCCACTCTACGGTGGTGTTACTTGGTTTTACGGCCATATTGGGGGCTCTGATCACTTTGGGTGCCGCCGACCTTGTATGGTACCGGATGTTATTCGGGTTCGTAGGGTTGTGGCTCTTCTTCGTGATCCGGAAAATCCCTTTTGTGCTCCCCTGGCGCAAAGTGATTCCGCTACTGGGCATCGGTGTGGTGGTGGCCCTGCACTGGATCACCTTCTTTCACGCCATCAACGTTTCCAATGTTTCCGTAACCCTGGGAGTGTTTGCCTCCACCACCCTGTTTACAAGTTTCCTGGAACCCATTTCACAAGGCAGGCGTATTTTCTGGCTGGAGGTGGTTATCGGTGTGGTCATATTGTTTGGCATCTACCTGATATTCCAGTATGAGTTCCATTATCTGACAGGGATTCTTTACGCCCTGCTTTCAGCCTTTCTGAACGGATTGTTTGTGGTGCTGAACAGGAATATCAGTCTCAGGCACCACCCCTCAGTGATCAGTTTTTACGAAATGATCGGAGGGTTTTTATTTATTTCCCTGTTTTTCGGATTTACCGGTGGCTTTAGTGCCGGGTTATTTCGCATTTCTGCTGCCGACCTGTTTTATCTCGGGTTGCTGGGATTTGTTGGTACGGCTTATGCGTTCACGGCCATAGTCAACGTTATGAAAGTGCTTTCCGCTTACACCGTGGTATTGTCCATCAACATGGAACCCGTGTACGGCATTGTGATGGCCCATTTCTTCTTTCCGGAGGATGAGCGGATGTCGGCCGGATTTTACCTGGGTACCCTGATCATCCTGGTTTCCGTTTTTGCTTACCCGTTAATCAAACGCAGGATGCGAAAAAAACTTCCCTGATTCTTCTTTGTCTGCGAATGCGATAAGAGGCGGGTTTTTCAGCTCTTGTTTGGTGTAGCGAAGGGGTCCTTTGGTGTTCAGATCAAACAGTTCACCGCCTGCCGCATTCAAAATGGCATGACCGGCTGCGGTATCCCATTCAAAAGTGGGCGTGTAGCGGGGATAAATGTTTGCCAGTCCCTCTGCCAGGTCACAGAATTTCAGGGAACTACCTTTAGGGTGCATGGTCAGCCCGGAATAATTGCGTCCCAGTTCCCGGACCAGGGAAGTTGTTTGCGAATCCGGGTGTGACCGGCTTACGGCTACTTTAATGCCATCACTGAGATGCATTTGTTTCTCAATGAACTCACCGGGTATGACACTGTCAGTGCCTGAGAAGGGGATGCCTCCGGTATTTTTAATTTTCCGGGGCCGTTCACCTTTTACACCCACCCAGGCCATTTGCGTGGCAGGTGCGGTGATCACCCCGATGACCGGTTCACCTTCAGTGATCAAAGCAATGTTTACCGTAAACTCACCGTTCCGGCCAATGAACTCTTTGGTGCCATCCAGCGGGTCAATGATCCAATAGCGGGGCCAGCTCATTCTGACGGAATGATCCGGGATTTCAGATTCTTCACTTACAACAGGGATGCCTGTTTTTTTCAGATGGTTCAGGATTATTGAGTTGGCCTTTTTGTCAGCCATCGTAATGGGGCTGCCGTCTGATTTTTCTTCGGGGACAATCTTGCCTGAATATACATTCATAATGGCGATATTGGCTTCCAGCGCCGCTTTCAGGGCAATGTTCGCAAGGGTTATGTAGTGTCGGTTGTTGATTTCTCTGGTGGGATGGGAGTTCATGATCGTGGATTTGTGGATGCAGGATGAGCCTGAAAAAGACAAAAGTAAAGAGTTTGTCAGAACAATAGCATCATTCTGTTTGTTTAATCAGAAATCAATTTAAACGTACAGATATGAATAAGTCAACTAAATATTTCGGTTTTACAAGGCGTTTCAGGGTGTCGGTCATCACCAGCATGGCAATTTTAGCGGGTCTCTTTTCCGGAGGTTTTGCATACGGGGTTCAACCCGGTGGATTCCATGATTTCGTGGTGACAGATATTTATGGTGAAAATTTTGATCTTTCAGAGCTGCAAGGAAGAAAAGTGATGGTAGTAAATACCGCCTCTGAATGCGGATTAACTCCCCAGTATGAAGAGCTGGAAACGCTTTATCAGCGCTACAGAGATCAGGATTTTATGATCATTGGTTTCCCTGCCAACAATTTCATGAACCAGGAGCCTGGAAACAATGAAGAAATCATTGCTTTTTGCCAGGAGAACTACGGGGTAAGTTTCCCGATGATGTCAAAAATATCGGTAAAGGGAGATGATCAGGCGCCTTTATACCAATGGCTTACCCAAAAAGAACTCAATGGAAACGTGGATGCAGAAATATCCTGGAACTTTCAGAAATTCCTTATTGATGAGGACGGGCAAATCGCTGATGTGCTTGCGCCACGCGAAAGTCCTCTTTCTTCGAAAGTAACCGACTGGATTTCGGGTGACTAATATGCAAGTTGGCTATGCACTAATTGTGTTGCTTGCGCAGTTATTGCCTAAGCAGTTGTTGCCTACGCATCAATGTTCGCATATTTGGCATTCTTCTCAATGAACTCCCGCCGGGGTGGTACCTCGTCGCCCATCAGCATGGAGAAAGTCCGGTTGGCTTCCGCCGCATTTTCAATGTCGACCTGACGCAGTTTTCTGAACTGTGGGTTCATGGTGGTGTCCCACAATTGTTCGGAGTTCATCTCACCCAAACCCTTGTACCGCTGGAAATGTACCCCGGATTCTTTTCCGTCTTTCGAAAGCTCTCTGATGATCTGCTTTCTTTCTTCATCACTCCACGCATAGCGTTCATCTTTCCCTTTTTTGACAAGATAAAAAGGCGGGGTTGCGATGTAAATATACCCGAGTTCGATCATTTCACGCATATAGCGGAAAAAGAAGGTAAGGATCAGGGTGGCAATGTGGCTTCCGTCCACATCGGCATCCGTCATGATAATCACCTTATGGTACCTGAGTTTTTCCACATTCAGGGCCTTGCTGTCATCATCCGTGCCAATGGACAGCCCCAGGGCAGTGAATATGGTTTTGATCTCTTCGTTCTCAAATATTTTATGCGGCATTGCCTTCTCCACGTTGAGGATCTTACCCCGCAGCGGCAATATGGCCTGAAATTTTCTGTCGCGACCCTGTTTGGCAGTTCCGCCTGCTGAGTCTCCCTCCACCAGGAAAATTTCGCACTTTGCAGGATCATTTTCAGAGCAATCCGAAAGTTTTCCGGGCAGCCCCGTGCTGCTCAGTACACTTTTTCGCTGCACCAGTTCGCGGGCCTTGCGCGCCGCATGGCGCGCAGTGGCAGCCAGAATGACCTTGTTGACAATGGTTTTTGCATCGCGTGGATTCTCTTCCAGGTAGTGGGCAAGCATCTCGCTCACGGCCTGGTCAACCGCCCCGCTGACCTCTGAATTTCCCAACTTTGTCTTGGTCTGTCCCTCAAACTGGGGTTCGGCCACTTTTACCGAAATCACGGCGGTAAGGCCTTCGCGGAAGTCATCCCCGTTGATCTCAAACTTCAGTTTGGCCAGCATGCCTGAGCGTTCGGCATAAGACTTGAGCGTCCGTGTGAGGGCCCTTCTGAAACCTGCCAGATGTGTGCCGCCCTCCACAGTGTTGATGTTGTTCACATATGCCTGCACGTTCTCGGTAAATGAGGCGTTGTATTGCATGGCCACCTCAACGGGTATCCCTGCTTTCTCGGCGGTCATGAAAATGGTTTTCTCAATCAGTTTCTCCCTGGTGCTGT
>PWHO01000039.1 GCA_003555385.1 Bacteroidales bacterium | reverse complement strand
TTGAATAAAATACCATAAATTTGCAGCGGTTTTACCGGCTCCGTAAAACGATTGATAACAGAAATCTGTATATGACTGAAGGGACCAAAACACGAAGACTTAGTAAAGTAGCCAGGGAGTTCAACATCGGGCTTACCACCATTGTGGATTTTCTCAGCAAGAAGGGGATCGCAGTGAACAATAACCCGAATGCCAAGATCTCTCAGGAAGCTTATGAGCTTTTATTTCAGGAGTTTCAAAGTGAAAAGACCCTGAAGGAGGCTACCCGTAAAGCCGGTTTAAATATAATGAAGCGGGAAAGCATCTCCATTGATAAGGATGAAGAGGCGGCCAAAGAGGAAAAAGGTGAATCGCCGGAAGAAGACGCCGGGGATGAATTGATGATCAAGGGGATGGAAGATGCCCCCGTGGAGAAGAAGGAGAAAGCTGAAGAAACGCCGGCAGAGGCTGAAAAAGACGGGGAAAAGGCTGAAGAAAAAGCGGAAAGGAAGGAAGGAAAAGAGGAATCCAGGGCCACTGGTCCCAAGGTTCTTGGAAAACTCGATCCGGAAGAGCTGAAAGGAAAGCCCAAACAGAAAGAAGAGCAACCCTCGGAACAGGAAGAAGAGCCCGCCACGGATATCGGCGAAAAAGACAAGAAGGAGGCGAAGGAGGAGAAACCTCCGGCGGCATCCGAAAAAGAAGAAATCCCGGCTGAAAAAGAGGCTGCTGATAAAACGGCAGATAAAGATCCGAAGAAAGACGCCCCTGCAAGTACTGACGATGATGAGCCCGTCAGGGAAGAATCGGACAACGGGCTGAAGGTCGTGGGCAAGATTGACCTTGAAGAAAAGAAGCCGTCCAAAAAGAAAAAAACAGCAGACAAGAAAGCAGATAAGAAAGCTGATAAAAAGGCAGAGGAAAAATCGGAAGAGAAGGAAGGGGAAACCCCCGGAGAAAAAGCTCCGGAACCGGAGTTAAAGGCTAAAGAGAGGAAAGCCGAAGATAAAAAAGCCATTGAGCAACCTGCGGAACCATCCAGGGATCATTATCAGACCAAGTTTAAAAAACTGGAAGGACCTACTATCCTTGGTAAAATGGATCTCCCTGACAAGAAAGAAGCCGAGAAGAAACCTGTGGCTTCTTCTTCTGATCCCGGAAAGGCCAAGAAGCGGAAACGTAAGCGGATCAAAAGGGATAAACCCGCAGAAACGCCGGCTACCACCCAGCAGGATAAAAGAGGACGTCAGGACACCCAGAAAGCACGGAAGAAAGGAAAAGCACAGCCCAAACCTGAGGTTACAGAAGAGGAAATCTCACGTCAGATCCGCGAAACCCTGGCGAACCTCAGTGGAAGCGGCAAATCCAAGGCGGCGAAACATCGCCGCATAAAGCGGGATATCCTGCAGCAGCAGAAAGAGAAAGAGCAGCAGCAGGAGGCATCCGGAGACAAAACACTTGAGGTAACGGAATTTATTTCTGCTGCCGAACTTGCCAGCCTGATGGATCTTTCTGTCAATGAGGTAATCTCCACATGTATGTCGCTTGGGTTGTTTGTGTCAATTAATCAGCGACTGGATGCCGAAACCATCACAATTGTGGCGGATGAGTTCGGCTATGACGTGGAATTCGTCAGTGCCGATTCGCAGGAGGCCATTGAGGAGGAAGAGGATGATCCGGTCGATCTGCGTGATCGTGCACCCATTGTTACCGTGATGGGTCACGTGGACCATGGTAAGACCTCCCTGCTTGACCATATCCGTCATGCGAACGTAATTGCCGGAGAGGCCGGAGGCATCACCCAGCATATCGGGGCTTATGCCGTAGAACTGGATACCGGGAAAAGAATCACCTTCCTTGATACTCCCGGTCATGAGGCTTTTACTGCCATGCGGGCCAGGGGTGCAAAGGTCACGGATGTGGCCATTATTGTGGTGGCTGCCGATGACAGCGTGATGCCCCAGACGGTGGAGGCCATCAATCACGCCCAGGCCGCCGGCGTACCCATTGTGATCGCCATCAACAAGATCGATAAGGAAAATGCCAATCCTGAAAAAGTCAAGGAAGAGCTGGCAAATATGAATATCCTGGTAGAAGACTGGGGCGGGAAGTTCCAGAGCCAGGAGATCTCGGCAAAAGAGGGGCTGAATACGGAAAACCTGCTGGAAAAGGTATTGCTCGAGGCTGAGATGCTTGAGTTAAAGGCCAATCCGAAGAGGAGGGCTTCAGGAACTGTCATTGAATCCTCACTCGACCGGGGCCGTGGCTATGTGTCAACGATACTGGTACAAAACGGTGCTTTGCAAATTGGTGACCTCGTGGTGGCCGGTACCACCCATGGCAAGGTAAAGGCCATGTTCAACGAAAGGGGCCAAAGGATCAGTGAGGCCGGCCCTGCGACCCCGGTGTTGATTCTTGGACTTGACGGCGCTCCCCAGGCGGGTGACACCTTCAATGTGATGGAAACTGAGAGCGAAGCCAAAAGCGTTACCAACAAGCGTCAGCAGCTGATACGTGAGCAGGGGCTGCGTACGCAGAAACATATTACCCTGGATGAGATTGGCAGAAGGATTGCCATAGGAGATTTCAAGGAACTGAATGTAATTGTGAAAGGTGATGTGGACGGTTCTGTGGAAGCCCTTAGTGACTCCATCCTTAAACTGTCTTCTGAGGAGATTCAGGTCAATATCATCCACAAGGCCGTCGGTCAGATCACTGAGGGTGATGTCCTGCTGGCCTCTGCTTCAAATGCCATTATAATCGGCTTCCAGGTGCGGCCGTCCATGACCGCCAGGAAACTGGCAGAACAGGAACAGATCGATATCCGCCTCTACAGTGTGATCTACAATGCGATCAATGAACTGAAGTCGGCCATTGAGGGCATGCTCTCGCCGGAGATCGAAGAAAAAGTGATCGCCAACCTGGAAGTCCGGGATGTGTTCAAAATCACAAAAGTAGGTACTGTAGCCGGTTGCATGGTGATGGACGGGAAAATAAACCGGAACTCGGATATTCGCCTGATCCGCGACGGCATTGTGGTATATACCGGCAAACTGGGATCACTGAAGCGGTATAAGGATGATGTGAGAGAAGTGTCTTCCGGTTACGAATGCGGGTTGAATATTGATCGCTTCAATGACATTAAGGGGGGAGATATCATCGAAGCATTTGAGACGGTTGAAATTGCACGAAAACTTGAATAGTCATGATCAGTCTGTCGGTTAAGCACGGGCATGTGCTTCCATTTGTGTCTGAGGACGAGATCCGGATATTTGAGAGGGAAATCAAACTTCACAGGGATCATATCTATCACAAAAGCGGAAAGGGGAGTGAATTCCTTGGGTGGGTTGATCTGCCGGAGAATACCGAAGCTGACCTGCTTGAGAACATTGAGTCTGATGCCCGCCGTATCAGAAAGCAATCTGATGCAGTTGTTGTGGTCGGGATAGGAGGGTCATACCTGGGGTCACGTGCAGTGATCGAGGCCCTTTCCTGTTCTTTCCCGGGTGAAAACGGCACAGCTCACCCGAAAATTATTTTTGCCGGACATCACCTGGATGAAGACTACCTGCATGAACTCCTTCAGTGGCTTGATAACCGGACTTACTCCATTATTGTTATTTCCAAATCAGGCACCACCACGGAACCTGCCCTCGCGTTCAGGCTGCTGAGGCGGCACCTGGAGAAAAAAGCCGGAAAAAAGGAAGCTGCCCGCCGGATTTTTGCCATTACGGATGCGTCAAAGGGGGCGCTGAAAAAACTTGCTGATTCCCAGGGGTATGCTACCTACACCATTCCCGACGATGTGGGGGGCAGGTATTCGGTGCTGACCCCTGTCGGTCTACTGCCCATTGCGGTAGCCGGTTTTGATATCAGGGAACTGATGGAAGGGGCAAGACGAATGGCCGTTCATTTAAGAAATAATGAGGCTTTGGCCGATAATCCCGCCGCGCTTTATGCCGTGATCAGAAATGTGCTGCTGAACAAGGGGATGTCCACGGAAATTATGGCATCCTACAATCCGGCCATGCAATATATGATCGAATGGTGGAAGCAGTTATTCGGGGAAAGTGAAGGGAAAGAAGGGAAAGGAATTTTTCCGGCCGGCGTTGTTTTTACCACCGACCTGCATTCCATGGGGCAGTATATCCAGGAAGGGCAAAGGCATTTGTTTGAAACCGTCCTGACCATTGGAAAATCAAAGCATACACTTGAAATCCCGGAAGACCCGGACGATGACGACGGGCTGAATTATCTTGCCGGGAAGCGGATCAGCTATGTAAATCGAATGGCTTCCGGTGGTACAATGCTGGCCCATGTGGATGGCGGAGTACCGAATATCGAGCTTATTCTTCCCGAACTCAATGCTGCCGGCCTTGGTGAACTGATCTATTTTTATGAAATGGCCTGTGCGCTCAGTGGGTACATGCTTGGGGTGAATCCCTTTGATCAGCCTGGCGTGGAAGCGTATAAACGAAATATGTTTGCCCTGCTTGAAAAGCCTGGTTTTGAAGAGGCCGGAAAAGCATTGAAGAAGCGGTTGTAAAGTTTCGTGCCCGCCAAAGTTTCGTGCCCGCCAAAGTTTCGTGTCTGCCTTAGACCCAAAATGGTTTCCGTTACATTTATTCTGGCCTGTGAAAACACGCTCTGCACAGCGGTTCGTATGAATCGGTTTCCCCGAGCATGACCAGGTCTTCGTTGGGAGTGGTCCTGTGAGAATACTGGGCGAGGCTTCCGCATTTTACACAAATTGCATGTACTTTGGTAATGTATTCGGCTGTTGCCAGCAACGCAGGCATAGGGCCGAAAGGCTTGCCCTTGAAATCCATGTCAAGCCCCGCCACAATGACCCTGATGCCCATATTGGCCAACTGGTTGCACACGTTCGGCAACTCCGGGTCGAAAAACTGGGCCTCATCAATCCCGACCACATCCACTTCCCCTGCCATCAGCAATATATTAGCGGATGCCGGTACCGGGGTGGATAATATTTCACTTGCATCGTGGGAGATAACTTTTTCCTCATCATACCTTACATCCACTCCCGGTTTGAATATCTCCACCCTGAGCTTTGCAATACGCGCCCGTTTCAACCTCCGGATCAATTCCTCGGTTTTGCCGGAGAACATGCTGCCGCATATCACCTCTATCCAGCCCCGGCTTCGCGACCGGTCAACATCATTTTCAAGAAACATCCGGATGTTTTTTCTTTCTAGCCAAATTGGTTCGGACGTGAATTTCACACACGAACACAAAAATAATCAATAACTTTACAACGTTTTGTAACCAGGTAAAGATTCATTGAAAAACCAACCGTTTTATGAGCAATACTGATTTGAGAGACAACATTGTACGCCTTTTGGAAGAAGTTGTGGAAAGAGCCAACTACATCAATCGCCGCCACCCCGGGAAACAGGATCTTTCACTGGATATTGACCTGGTTAAAGACGACCTTCGCAGCTTATACCGTCACTTTGAGTTGCTGAAAAATGCCAATGGGGCAAAGTCCGGCAACAAGGAAGAAGTTTCAAAACAACCTGTCGCCCCGCCTCCTGTCTCGGACGTTTCCTATACCGGAGCCACCTCCCCTGAAAAAGCGGAGGAGACGTCTCTGCCCAAAACGGAGGAGCCGCCGACTAAGCCTGAGAAACCTTCGTCCAGAGCCGGGGAGCCGTTGACCAAACCCGAAGAACCTGCGCCTAAACCGGAGGAGCCTGTGACCAAACCCGAAGAACCTGCGGCTAAAACGGAGAAGCCGGTGACCAAACCGGAGGAGGCTGTATCCAGGCCAGTGAAGCGGGCTGAGAAAAATCCGGAAGGAAAGCAGTCGGATCCCCGGCCCGGAAATCCCCGGCCCGGTAGCAATGAAGCGGTGATTGACCTGTTATCGGAATATGCCGGCCGGACCATTGGTGATCAGTATATGGGGGAAGACAAATCCGTACATCAGCGGATATCCAACCAGAAAGAGGACAAGAGCATCGGAACCCGGATGCAGCAGAACCCTATTACAAGCCTGAAGGAAGCCATTGGGGTGAACGAGAAATTTTTATTCATCAATGAGTTATTCAAGGGAAATATCCAGGCTTACAATGAGGCGATCGCCCGTTTAAATGAAATGGATGATGCCAAAGCGGCGTTTGATTATCTCAACGAACTAAGCATGGTTCATTCGTGGGATGCAAATCGTTCGGCCTCCACCATAGAGAAGCTGGCCGACCTGGTGCATCGTCGTCATATGAGCAAATAATAACCTTTATCTGCATGTCGAAACTGTTTGTTGTGCCTACTCCGGTGGGGAACCTGGAAGATATGACATACCGGGCTGTCCGTATACTCAGTGAAGCAGATTTTCTGCTCACGGAAGATACAAGGGTCACGGGCCGGCTTTTGCAACGGTATGATATTTCCGTAAAAATGATTTCCCACCATCAGCACAATGAACACAGGTCACTGCCAGCACTGATGGACAAACTGAAGGCTGGAATGACCCTTGCCCTTGCCAGTGATGCCGGTATGCCCGGAATCTCTGATCCCGGCTTCCTGTTAATCCGTGAATGTGTTCGCGAAGGGATAGAGGTGGAATGTTTGCCCGGGGCCACCGCCTTTGTGCCTGCCCTTGTTGCAAGCGGAATTCCCTGTGAGCGGTTTTGCTTTGAGGGTTTTCTGCCTGTAAAAAAGGGGAGGAAATCACACCTGGAGTCCCTGGTTGGGGAAACCCGTACCATGGTGTTTTATGAATCGCCCCACCGGCTTCTGAAGACCTTATCGGCTTTTTCCGGTTCTTTTGGCGGGGGCCGTCAGGCCTGCGTTTCCAGAGAGATCAGCAAGATGCATGAAGAACATGTACGCGGCAGCCTGAATGAACTTGTGGAAATTTTTTCAAAGCGAAGTGCCATTAAAGGGGAGATCACCATTGTGGTTTCAGGTCTGGACGTTTAGTTGCCGGCATGGACGTCTAATTGCTGGCCTGGACGTTTAGCTCTGGCTGATCCGCCGGGCATGAGTCTAGTCGTTTAGTTTCAGCACGGCCATAAAGGCTTGTTGGGGAACTTCCACATTCCCGACCTGGCGCATCCGCCTCTTCCCCTTTTTCTGCTTCTCAAGCAGTTTTCGCTTCCGGGTGATGTCACCCCCGTAACATTTGGCCGTAACGTCCTTTCTGAGAGCTTTTACCGTTTCCCGGGCAATGATCTTGGCACCGATTCCCGCTTGTATGGCAATGTCAAATTGCTGGCGGGGGATAAGTTCCCGCAGCTTGCTGCAAATCCGCTTACCGAATTCGTAGGCGTTATCGCGGTGGATCAATGCGGACAATGCATCCACATGGTCACCATTGAGCAGGATATCGAGTTTCACCAGGGTGGAAGGATGATATCCGATGGGATAGTAATCAAATGATGCGTATCCTCTGGATATGGTCTTCAGCCGGTCGTAGAAATCGAACACAATTTCAGCCAGCGGCATTTCAAAGGTCAGTTCCACCCTGTCGGTGGTCAGGTAAACCTGGTTTTTGACCACGCCTCTTTTTTCAAGGCAAAGCGACATTACCGGTCCGATATACTCAGATTTGGTGATGATCTGTGCCTTGATAAACGGCTCCTCGATGTGATCCAGCTCATTGGGGCCGGGCATTTCGGACGGGTTGTTGACGATCTTACTCTCTCCGTCATTGTTATAGGCGTGATAAGATACGTTGGGAACAGTGGTAATCACCGTCATTTCAAACTCCCTTTCCAGTCTTTCCTGGACGATCTCCATGTGCAACATCCCCAGGAAACCGCAACGGAAACCAAACCCGAGGGCTGCGGAAGATTCCGGCTCATAGGTGAGGGAAGCATCATTCAGCTGAAGCTTCTCCATGGCTGCCCGCAACTCTTCAAATTCATCGGTGTCTACAGGATAAATTCCTGCAAATACCATGGGCTTCACATTTTCAAATCCCCTGACAGCTTCCTGGGTGGGACGGGCCACATGTGTGATGGTGTCACCCACTTTCACCTCGCGGGCGTCCTTGATCCCGGAAATAATGTAGCCTACATCCCCCGCCGATATGGAAGGCTTTTTTTGCTGGGTGATCTTCAGAATACCCACCTCATCGGCATGATATTGTTTGCCGGTATGCATGAAATAAACGTGGTCTCCCTGCCGGAGCCTTCCCTCGTAAACCCTGAAATAGGCCACTACACCGCGGAAGGGATTGTATACGGAATCAAAAATAATGGCTTTGAGTGGAGCTTCCGGATTCCCCGTCGGGGCGGGGATCCGCTCTATGATGGCGTGCAGTATGTCATCCACGCCTTCACCGGTTTTGCCGCTTGCCCTGATGATTTCATCCGGGTCACACCCGATAAGATCAACGATCTGCTCAGAAACTTCATCCGGCATGGCTCCGGGCAGATCCATTTTGTTCAGTACCGGGATGATTACCAGGTCATGCTCCAGGGCCAGGTAAAGGTTTGAGATGGTCTGTGCCTCTATGCCCTGAGATGCATCCACGATGAGCAACGCGCCCTCGCAGGATTTGATGGAACGGGAAACTTCATAACTGAAATCCACGTGTCCGGGTGTATCGATTAAATTCAGTACGTACTTTTCTCCATTGTATTCATGATCCATCTGGATGGCGTGACTTTTAATGGTAATGCCGCGTTCGCGCTCCAGATCCATATTGTCCAGGATCTGGTCCTTGAAATCACGCGCCGTAATTGTATGGGTCATTTGCAGCAGGCGGTCTGCAAGCGTACTTTTCCCATGGTCAATGTGCGCAATAATGGAAAAGTTTCTGATGTTTTTCATAGCTTGCAAAAGTACAACGAAAATCGTTAACTATGACTATATTATGAGGTGGTTTTCAAATACCCGTCAAACACATCCCATATTTTATTTATTTTTGACCTTCCGGTATTTGACCAAAATAAATTCCCTGCTTTGTCGTATAGTTTAGTGGAGTAACCCCGATACCAAACACCCCGTTCCTATGAAGCATTTTCTTTGTCGCTGTTTGCTGCCACTGTTGATAATTTTGGCAATGGTGGGTACAGAAAGGCTGTTTGCCGGTACTTATTCCCGGGAATCCCGGCATTATGAAGAACATCCGGGATGGGATATATCCGGTGAAGCAGAAGCGGAATGTGATTCCTTTGTGGTATCGATCGAGTCCCCTGACGGATTGATGCATTGTCCGGAAACCGTCGGAGAAGTATCATTTTCCGCTACAGCAACCTATTTGTCGGATGAAGTGGATTACGATCCGGATAATTTCTCTTATGTGTGGAACATCGGGGAACGGGAGTATCACGGCGGTGAGATCAGTCATACATTCAGTGACCCCGGGGCTTATGCCATCAGGTTGACGGTGACGGATGAAGAAACAGGTTGTGTGGCAACTGCCCTGGAAGTGCTGATGGTGGGAACATATCCGACTTTTTCGGGAACCACCATTTCCACGGATACTGTTTGTGCCGGTGAAATGTTTACCCTTTACGGGATTGCCCATCCCACAGTATGGACCGGTTTCCCGACCGTTGTTCAGGAAGATCCCCCGGTGTTTGTAGCTGGCGGTGATGTATACGAATCCAGCCTGAACTTCGATGTGTTCAGTGAAGGACTGGAAGTGTTGTCGGCCGATGATTTTGACCGCATTTGTGTCAATATTGAGCATGTGGATCAGTCGCAGCTTCGTTTTGAGCTGGAATCACCCGGTGGTATTGTCATCGAACTGAAGGGATATGGCGGAGTGACTGCCAATTTCGGAGAACCGGTGGTGTGGGAAGATGATGTGCCGGGCAGCGGTTATCAGTATTGTTTTTCGCCTTCACCCCAATATGGACGGATGGATGAAACCAGCCCGCAATACCATGAATATTCAGACAATGCCGGCAACTATTATTTCAACGCCGCACATTTGCCCTCCGGCACATATACCCCCGACGAGAGTCTTAACAACCTCGCCGGTAGTTCCCTGAACGGTACCTGGACCATGCGGGTGGAAGACGGAACAGAAGGGGAAACCGGGCATATTTTTAGCTGGAGCCTTTTCTTTGATGAGGCATTTTATCCGGACTCCCTGATCTTTACGCCCGAAATTGTGGAGCATCAGTGGTCTCAGAATGGCTCCCCGGTGGAGGGGAATCCGGCCGGGGTGTCGGTATCGGAAAAGGGAGATCACGATTTTTTGCTTGAGGTGAGAGATAACTTTGGCTGCACCTATGATACCACAGTAACCGTAAATGTGTTGCCTTTGCCGGAGGCAGAAATAGTATCAGAGCTCGAAATGCCCATTTGCGAAGGAGATTCAACCTTATTGACAGTGCATCCGCTGAACAGTGACGGCCACGATTGGGTATATCAGTGGCAGGTGGGAGGGCAGGATATGCCGGACCGTACCTACGACACCCTGATGGTGAAAAATCCGGGAACTTATACGGTGATGATAGAAGATACAATTAGCGGCTGTATGAGCTTTATCGATAAAACGGTCAGCGAGCAAAACTGTGACCTTACCATCCCCAATGTGTTCACCCCCAACGCAGACGGAATCAATGATGAATTCGAAATCCTCAACCTGGAGCACTACCCCAATGCACAGATCGTAATTTACAACAGATGGGGAGAAAAGGTTTTCGAGCATCACGATTACTACAATAACTGGTGGGATGGAAGCAATGCGCCCGACGGGGTTTACTTTTACGTGCTGAAATATTCACGAATGGGTGAAACCCGTTATTCAGAGGGATCGGTAACTATCATCCGCTGACAGGCATTCTCTTCCTGTTTTTTTTGTGATTAATTTTTGTGTTTTAAAGGAATACATTAATTTTGGGCCTTTTGGAATTTCCGAGTAATTGCAATAATCTAATCCAACTAAACTTATGACAACAGAAAAGGACTTTCATGAGGGCGACCAGGAGAACGGTAACGAGCCGGGAGAAAAGGCGCCTGATACCAGGATGCAGCGTATCCTGAACAAGATTGAGGTCGTGGGGAATAAGTTGCCCCAGCCTGTTACCTTGTTTGCCATCCTGATCGGGGTGGTTCTGATTCTCTCTTTGGTTTTTGGTACACTGGGCCTGAGTGCAGAACACCCTTCCCCTGATGTGGAGGAACCCATAGAGGCGGTAAATTTGCTGAATGCAGAAGGTATTCAAAAGATCATGACTTCCATGGTGGAAGTGTTTGCCACTTTCCCCCCGCT
The DNA here is from genome assembly GCA_003555385.1 of Bacteroidales bacterium. Taxonomy (GTDB): domain Bacteria; phylum Bacteroidota; class Bacteroidia; order Bacteroidales; family UBA7960; genus PUPG01. The sequence goes on along the minus strand of PWHO01000039.1, from coordinate 660 downwards.
CGGGCTGGTTCTGGTAGTGATGCTGGGTATTGGGGTCGCTGAGCGAAGCGGCCTGATTGCCATTGCTCTGCGTGTTTTTGTGGCCAAAGTGCCGAACAGGCTGATTACTTTCTCTATCGTTGTTGCAGGTATGGTAAGCTCCGTAGCTGCTGACGCAGGATATGTGGTGCTGATACCCCTTGGGGCGGCAATATTTAAAGGGATGGGGAGGCATCCGCTGGCTGGTCTTGCTGCTGCATTTGCCGGAGTGTCCGGTGGTTTTGGAGCCAACTTCCTGCCCACAGGGCTTGATCCGATGATCGCTGCATTTACCCAATCGGCTGCAACCATTATGGATCCGGCATATACGGTAAACCCGCTTTCCAATTACTACCTGATGGCTGCTTCTGTGCCCCTGGTAGGTCTGGCAGGTATGTGGGTGACGGAAAAGATCATTGTGCCCCGCCTGGGTGCCTATGAGGGAAGTGATGAGGAGGAGTACAATAGCGAGTTTACCTCCCCTGAGAAGAAAGGACTTAAGTGGGCAGGATGGACAGTAATGGCAATTCTTGCGCTGATCGCAGCGGCCATCATTCCCTCAAACGGCGTATTGCGCGCTGAAGACGGCAGCCTGAACCCGTTCTATGATTCCATCGTGCCGCTGATGTTTATCCTTTTCTT
>PWHO01000331.1 GCA_003555385.1 Bacteroidales bacterium | reverse complement strand
GGCATTCCGCTTTGCCTGGCTTCTGCACGCATTGCCGTCAATGAAATACCAACTTCAGAGATACATTAAATATGAGTAAAATAAAAAAACACAGGGCAGCCCGATGGGCAGGGTATTTTTTTGTGATCTATTACCTGGTAGGACTGATTGGATTGACTCTTCCATCCACCCGGGGCATATTTACAGATCTCATGCCACTGTCCATTTTACTCAGTACGGCCATATTATTGTTTTTCCATCACCGGTGGCGATCGCAGGAAGCCGTTGTATTGCTTTTCATTCTGATCACCGGCTACCTTATCGAAGTGCTTGGAGTAATGACCGGGCACGTTTTCGGCAGCTATTCCTACGGAGAGGCGCTGGGACTGAAAGTTTTCGGCACACCGCTGATCATCGGTGTCAACTGGATGATGCTCATTTACTGTGTGTACACCATCATGGAAAGCACCAAGCTTTTCTGGCCCCTGAAGGCACTGACAGCAGCCGTACTGATGGTCACCTACGATTTCGTAATGGAGCCGGCAGCCATCCGTCTCGACATGTGGCACTGGGCAGGCGGAGAGATCCCGCTTCAGAACTACCAGGCATGGTTCATCATCTCACTGGTTTTTCTCAGCGCCCTGCACCTGGCAAAAGTCAATACCGGCAACCGTGTGGCCCCCTGGCTTTTCGGGGTCCAGTTTTTCTTTTTCCTGGCATTAAACATCCTTCTGAGGGTTTTCTGATATGATCACGGCAAGGCACCATTCTTTATACGCCCGGGTTTTCGACTGGATCATGAAAGGGCTACTAAACAGGCACTTTCGAAGTATCCACATTGAAAGTAAACTGAAAGAACAGGACGGTCCGGTACTGCTTATTGCCAACCATTTTTCCTGGTGGGATGGCTTCATAGTCCGGTATGCCGTCCCGAAAACGCTGAAAAAAAAGGTTTTTGTGATGATGCTCGAAGAAGAGTTGTCAAAACGTCCATTTTTGCGCAAGGTGGGCGCATTTTCCATCAAAAGAAACAGTCGATCCGCCGCCGAATCCATTCAGTACGCCAGGCAGATACTGGAGAACCCAAATCATTTGCTGCTGATCTTTCCACAGGGACAATTCCAGTCTTCACACCAGTACCCGCTTGATTTCGAGGAAGGTTGGTTCCGCATACTGCAAGGAGCACCTGAAAATACCCGGTTGGTATTTCTGGCCGCCCTTACCGATTATTTTGCTAACCGCAGGCCGGGTTTGTATATTCATATGGCTGACGCATATCGCGACAGCTCCCCCGGCACGACCTCCGAAAATGCCGGCATAGACTCCGGAAACACCACAGAATTTGGCAAAACTTCGGTATTCCAATCTCCGAAAGGGGTTGAATCAGCCTATAACCTATTCCTGATAAAAGCCATTCAATGCCAGAACCAACAGGCAAATCAATGATTTATGGCCATTCTTGCACTGACCATTTTTGTTTTCACAATAATACGCCTGCTGGTGGCTGTGTCCAACATGCTCACCCGTCAGTGGCTGAAACCCGGGGCACCCCTCGCTGACCAACCCCTGGTATCCATTTTGATCCCTGCACGCAATGAAGCCCATCAGATAGGCAAACTGCTTGAAGACATCCTGGCACAGGACTACCCCCACTGGGAAATCATGGTGTACGATGACCTGTCGGAAGACCATACTGCATCAGTGGTTCAGCATTACGCCGGAATGCATAAAAAAATCCGTCTTATCTCCGGCAAGCCACTGCCCGCGGGATGGCTGGGAAAAAATCACGGCTGTCATCAGCTGGCCGCGGAAGCCGGCGGGAAGTTCCTGCTTTTCCTGGATGCCGATGTAAGACTGGGCAAAACCGCCTTAAATGATGCCCTTGCCCACCAGGGCAAATTTCAACTTGAGCTTGTGTCTGTTTTCCCCCGGCAAAGGATGGTAAGTTTCGGTGAAAGAATCAGCGTGCCCCTGATGAACTGGGTGCTGCTGAGCCTGCTTCCCCTGATTCTGACCAGAAAAAGCCACATGCCCTCACTGGCAGCCGCCAATGGGCAATTCATGCTTTTTAAGGCAGAAGTATATCACCGGCACCTTTTCCATCAGCAATTCCGAAAGCAACCGACGGAAGATATCTCCATGGCGAAAGAAATGAAAAAAAAGGGGTACCGGATCCACACCATTTTGGGGAGCAGGCAAATTGAGTGCCGGATGTATACCTCATTGGGGGAAGCCATGGGTGGATTTTCCAAAAACGTAATCGATTATTTTGGAAGCAGTTTTGCCATGGCCGTGGTGTTTACACTGGTCACCACCTTTGGGTTAATTCCCGTATATTTGGCATGGGGGTTCGCAACAATGGCCGGATTATTGATTATGACCCTTGCAATCAGAGGCATCACTGCCGGGATCAGCCGGCAGAACATCGTAATGAATATAGTGACCGCTCCCCTGCAACAAATTATTTTTACCTCAACGGTTGCACTGGCAATCTATCGCACATTCAAAAAGACCAACACATGGAAAGGCCGATCTATCAATATTTAATAATGCTGCCAGGGTTGATCCTGCTGCTGGCAATGCCTCTCCGGGCGAATCAAAGCAACGGACGCG
>PWHO01000108.1 GCA_003555385.1 Bacteroidales bacterium | reverse complement strand
TTTTTAAAGGAATCCAGGTAAATTACATATGCATCATAGTTGGATCACTAATCATAATGTTCTGGGAGGCAAAAACGCTTTAACTCAAAAATTTTGCCAATCAACAAGTGCCGTGATAACATAAAAATATAACTGAGTAAAGCTCTGCTAGTCAAACGCAAACTGGAAGAGAATTAAAGTGAAAAGAGTTGTTGTTTAAAGGAAGGGGAAATTTATAATGGAAGACATGAATAACCACCACGATGGCCATGATAAACATGCCGGACACAGTCCAGAAATGTTCCGTAGCAAGTTCTGGCTATCCCTGATCATGACCCTGCCTGTAGTCTTCTGGTCTGAACATATCCAGATACTGCTTGGTTACCAGGCGCCGGAGTTTTTCGGTTCAGCCTGGATTCCCCCGGTTCTTGGTACAATAATCTTTTTTTATGGTGGATGGGTATTTATTCAGGGGGCATTGCGAGAACTTAAAGACAGGCTGCCCGGAATGATGACCCTCATTTCCCTGGCTATTACCGTTGCCTTCCTGTTCTCATGGATTGTCCAGCTTCAATTAATCGAAGCCGAAGCCCTCTGGTGGGAACTGGCCACCCTGGTTACCATTATGTTGCTTGGCCACTGGATCGAGATGCGCTCGATTGTTCAGGCCCAGGGGGCATTACAGGAACTGGCGAAACTTCTTCCGGATACCGCCACACGTATCACTGATCAGGGCGAAGAGGAGAAGGTTGCTGTAGACGAACTAAAGAAAGGCGATCAGGTCCTCGTTCGTCCGGGCGAAAGCATTCCTGTGGATGGAGTGGTACAAAAAGGAAAAAGTGATCTTAACGAGTCGATGATTACCGGTGAATCAAGGCCGGTTAAAAAAATGGAAGGGGACGAAGTCATTGCCGGGACTATTAGCGGCGAAGGGTCGCTGCACATAGAGGTTACGGGCACCGGTGACGAGACAAAGCTGTCAGGTATTATGCGGCTTGTTGCTGAAGCGCAGACATCGAAGTCAAGGGCTCAGAATCTCGCTGACCGCGCTGCCCAACTCCTGACCGGTGTAGCAATTACAGCCGGAGTGATTACCCTTATTGCCTGGCAGTTTGCAGGTATGCCTATAGATTTTACCATCGTCAGGGTTGTAACTGTCCTGGTTATCGCCTGCCCTCATGCCCTGGGCCTGGCGGTGCCCCTTGTAGTGGCCATCTCCACGATGCTGGGAGCTACGAATGGACTTTTAGTCCGGGATCGGCGTGGCCTCGAGGAAGCGCGGAACCTGGATACCGTGATTTTTGATAAAACAGGAACCTTGACGCTGGGTGAATTTAGGGTTGTTAATATGTCCACTATAGACGGCGTTTCGGAAGATGAAGCGCTGCGCATTGCTTCGGGAGTTGAAGCGGAGTCTGAGCATCCCATTGCCAGGGGTATTGTTAAGACAGCGGAAGACCGGGAGATAAAGATTCCTGCTGCCGACAATTTCCGGGCACTGACGGGTAAAGGAGTAGCAGCCACGGTGGAGGGCACTGAATACCACATGGGCGGCCCCGCGCTTATAAAATCGGAAGATGCAGAAGTGCCTCCGGCTTTTGATAAAGCGTCAGAAGCTGCGGCGGAGCGCGGGCAGGCAGCAATTTACCTGGTCCGTGAGGGCAAGGTAATTGCTTTATTCGCAGTAGCCGACGCCATCCGCGAAGAAAGCCGTGAGGCTGTCCACGATCTTCACGAGCGGGGCATCAAGGTGGCTATGCTGACGGGTGATGCCCGGGCTGTGGCTGATGCAGTAGCCGAAGAGATCGGCATCGACACGGTTTTCGCTGAAGTGCTCCCCGAAGATAAAGCCTCCAAGGTGAAAGAGCTTCAGGCTGGTGGGAAAAAAGTAGCTATGGTTGGTGACGGAGTAAACGATGCCCCGGCCCTGGCTACTGCTGACATCGGGATTGCCATCGGAGCGGGTACCGACGTGGCAGTGGAAGCCGGCCATATTGTACTGGTAAGATCCGATCCCCGCGATATTCCCCGTATTGTTACTCTTTCCCGGGCCACCTACGGAAAGATGGTTCAGAATCTATGGTGGGCTGCAGGCTATAATATTGTGGCGATTCCTCTTGCTGCAGGAGTGCTGATCGGATGGGGTATTCTTCTTTCGCCGGCTGTAGGCGCTATATTAATGTCGGCGAGTACAGTGATCGTGGCAATCAATGCACAACTGCTGAGAAGAGTAACATTGTAGTGTGTAAAGTAATGAAAACAATTGTACCTTTGCTGAAGTCCTTGACAACATACCCCCCGGGGGGTAAGATCAGCTTGTAAAAAGCTTACATTCGCTCCTGGTAATCATTATCTGAACTTACAGGAGTCAAAAAATGAGAGGGACTTAATAATGGCAACTAACGATGCAGGCGGCGATAAATTTAGCATTAGCGAAGACTGCCACCATAGAGATCATGGAAGTTACCAGGAGCATAAAAAAAAGATCCTTGACGGCTTAAGTCGGGTGGAAGGGCAGGTCAGGGGCATACAGCGGATGGTTGATGAAGAACGTTATTGTGTCGATGTGCTTAACCAGGTTGCTGCTGCCAGAATGGCCCTGGCTCGCCTGGCT
>PWHO01000032.1 GCA_003555385.1 Bacteroidales bacterium | reverse complement strand
GTGGATGAGGGCCCGGCAGATTTCACTGCGGTTGTGAAGGTCACGGCCACAATGGTTGCCAACCCACTGAATTAGTTATTATGATTTAATGTTTGCCCGGTCGCTGTTTCCCTGCCGGCGCATATTGTTTTGTCCATTTTACCAATCCAAATTGTTATGAAGAAACAGACTATGTTAATTGTCTTACTGTTTGTTATTGTATGTCTGCCGGTTAAATCAATGGCCGGTAACGACTACAGTGATCACCGGCAGCTGACTGATCGCCTGGAGGCTCTCGCCGTGGCGCATCCCTCACTGGTGTCGCTGGAGTCGCTGACCTCCACGGTGGGCGGTAAAGAGATCTGGCTGCTTTCCGTCGGCTCCGGCGAGCTGACTAAGCGACCGGCTGTTGCCATTGTCGGAGGAGTGTCCGGCGACCGCCTGCTTGGCACTGAACTGGCCGTTTCCTTTGCTGAACGCCTCCTGGATGAATCAGGCCGGGAAGAAATACAGCAACTGCTCGATTCGGTTACTTTTTATATTTTTCCGGATATGAGCCCTGATGCAAGGGCCCAGTATTTTGCCCCTTTACGTTATGAACGGCATGGGAATGCGAATCCTTCGGATCTTGACCGCGACGGCAGAACAGGGGAAGACCCTTACAATGACCTGAACGGCGACGGGCTGATTACCATGATGCGTGTGGAGGATCCGACAGGGGAATGGATGAAGCACCCGGAAGATGAACGAGTGATGGTGAAAGCACGAACCGAAAAAGGAGAGCGCGGCAGTTACCGTGTGTTGAGTGAAGGGATTGACGAGGACCAGGACGGTCAATGGAATGAAGATGGAGAAGAAGGGGTTTTCTTCAACCGGAATTTTACCTATGATTATCCGGAATTTACCCGCGGGGCGGGGGAGCATGCTGTGTCTGAAAATGAAACCAGGGCAATCGCCGATTTCCTTTTCGACGCCAAGAATGTGTTTGTGGTGATCAGCCCGGGGGAAGCCGATAACCTATCCCACCCGTTGCCTTATGATTCGCGACAAACTTCCGGTCGCATTATCAGCGGCTGGCTGGAAGAGGATGTAAAGATCAACCAGACGGTGAGTAATATTTATCGTTCTCATGTGGATGTGGCTTTTGCGGAAAGGGTGGACGGTTCGCCGGGGGATTTTTTTCAGTGGGCTTATTTTCATTACGGCCGTTTTAGTTTCAGTACTCCTGGCTGGTGGATTCCTGACATGGGCGACAATGATTCTTCCTATGAAAGCAAGGAGTTGAATTTTCTTCGATGGGCGGAAAGCGAACAAATAGCGGATGTGTTTGTGCCCTGGGAAGAAATTGATCACCCGGATTTTCCCCGCAAAAAGGTAGAGGTGGGTGGCATTGCTCCTTTTGTCATGAAAACACCCCCTCATCATTTGGTGGACTCTCTTATTGAGGGACATTATCATTTTATTACTGAAATTGCCCGCCTTCGTCCCCGAATGGATATCATTAACCTGACAAAGGAAGAGTTGGGCAGGAACTTGTATCGAATAACCGCGGATATCGCCAACCTTGGCAGCTTTCCGGCAACTTCACAGATCGGGCAACGTGTGCGCTGGGTGCAGAAACCTGTGGTGAGGGTTGAGCTTGGCGATGGCCAGAAAATGATGAGTGGCAAGTCCATTGACATCATCCAGTCCCTGGAAGGTCACAGTTCGCTGGAGCGAAGCTGGGTTGTACAGGGGGGAGGCATCCTGATTTTGCGGGCCGGCTCAGAATGTGCAGGTTTCAGGGAAATCGAGATTACGCTTTAATAAACCTTATAATCTGAACACTATGCTTAACAAAAGATATATAACCCTGATATTGGCCGGCCTGATATGGCTGTCGGCTGCCCCAGGTGCTTATGCACAGTCAATGGAAAACTTTTTTAAGGCTGCCGGCACCCCGGTAAATCCGAAGGTAGAGATAAGCTGGAACCGTTATTATACGAATGCCGGCCTTGAAGATATTTCCCGCAGGCTGGTGGCTGCCTACCCGGAACTGGCCACGCTTGAATCAATCGGGCAGAGCTATGAAGGACGTGAGATTTGGCTGCTTACGCTGACGAATCATCAAAACAAAACCCATCTGGAAAAACCGGGCTTCTGGATCGATGGAAATATTCATGGGAATGAGATACAGGGGAGCGAGATTGCCCTTTATACGGCCTGGTACTTGCTGGAAAACTATGGCGACAATGATTTCATAACCCAGTTAATGGACGAGAAGGTCTTTTACATTGCCCCAACCATCAATCCGGACGGACGGGAGCATTATATGATGGAGCCCAATACTGTGAATACCCCGCGGAGCGGTACCATCCCCCTTGATGATGACGGAGACGGGGAAAAGGCGGAAGACGGGTTTGATGACCTGAACAATGACGGGCACATCACTCAGATGCGGCGGCGCAACCCTTACGGTCGTTACATTGAATGCCCGGAGGATCCCCGCAGAATGATCCCGGCTCCGCCTGATGAGTTTGGGGATTTTGACCTGTTGGGCTTTGAGGGAATTGACCGTGACGGAGACGGCAGGATCAACGAAGACGGGGTGGGTCGCTACGACCCCAACCGTGACTGGGG
>PWHO01000300.1 GCA_003555385.1 Bacteroidales bacterium | reverse complement strand
GCAAATGCCTGATGCCGTCCAGGATCACCTGTATGTCATCTGCACTGCGGGTGGGATGCATTCTTTGATAAGTTTCCGGATCAATGGTGGACAAATGCACAGAGATCAGTCCGTGGCGGCACAGGTCAGCCGTGCGTTCAGTAAGCTGTCTGTCCCTGAAAGGAAGCCCCCCGGTCCACATATTATTCCGGAAGCCCAGCCCTTTGGCATACTCCATAAACCGGAAGATATCTGGTCTCAGAAGAGGTTCCCCGCCCAGCCATTCTATCGCAGGTATGCCTTCATCGGCCGCATCCCTGATTACCTTAAAAACCAAGTCACTGGTAAGCTGATTCTGGGTTTCTTCTACGGCATTCATATAACAGTACACACATCCCTGGTAACACCGGTCTCCCACATCCAGTTGCAGGGAATAAAATCCGTCTTCATTATAAGCTTTATTTACCAGATTCTGATCTATCATAAGATTGTAATTAAATCATTTCAAACCAACCATCACGGGCCCGGCAAACATAACAATAATTTCCAAAAGAGAATTTTCCCTATATTTATCATCACTAAAAATAACTGCTTCAGAGCTGCTGCAAAATGAGAAAGCACCACGAAAACATCTTTACCATACCAAACTACCTTACTTTTTTCCGGTTTCTTTCTGCGCCTTTCATCATCTGGTTTATCATAGCAGGATATCAAAATCTGTTTGTGCTTTTTATTATCCTGAACCTGCTCACAGATGCCCTTGACGGGTATTTTGCCAGGAAGCTCAATCAGCACACCATTCTGGGGGCGCGAATGGATTCCACGGCTGACAAAATCACCTACGCACTGGCTTTCACTGGTTTGTTCGTCTTTAAATCAGAAGAACTGCAGCCCTACCTGGGGAGCCTGCTCACCTTCTTTTCTCTGGGTGTGATCTGCCTGCTTCATTCCTTTATCAAATTCGGCAAAATCTCCTCCCTGCACACCTATGCCACAAAAATAGGGGGTTATATGCAGGGCATTTTCTTTTTTGTACTGTTTGCCTACGGTTTTATACCGGTTCTGTATTATATCATGATCACATGGGCCATCCTTTCGGTGATTGAAATGATCATCATTCAACTGATTATTCCTGACATGCATCCCAATATGAAAGGATTATACTGGGTACTGAAAGGCCCCCGATAAAATTTGCTTTTCACTGGAAATGTTTCTAGTTTCGCTGTGACAACCCCTTGTTGAATGGTTCAACCCTTTTATCCATGCCTCTGAAAAAACGATCCCTCGCCCTGATCCTTGTATTGATAGCCGCAGCTTTTCTTCTGCTTTTTCCGGCAGAACAAAATGAAGATCCCGTCAGGATCGGTGCCACCATGTCGAAAACGGGTGATTACAACACCCAGGGCATTGCGGCCGCCAACGGATACCGGTTGTGGGAAAAACACATTAATGAAGCAGGAGGGCTCCTCGGACGACCTGTTGAATTTATCATCTACGACGATGCATCCGATCCAGACAAAGCAATTTCTCTTTATGAGAAACTGATCAGAGAAGAACAGGTTGACCTGGTGATGGGACCCTACGGATCCACACTCACAGAAGCCGTGGCACCCGTTACCGAGAAGTACAGCATGGTGCAGATCTCACCCCTGGGGGCCACCACCTCCATATGGGAACAGGGACGGGAATACCTGTTCATGGTATTGCCCCCGGCCGAACTTTTTCTGGGCGGCCTCATCGACATGGCTGGCGAACGCGGGCTGGAAAAAGTAGCCATCATTTACCAGGACGAACTGTTCCCGGAAGCCGCCGGGCTTGGTGCAGTGGAGATGGCCAGGGAACGGGGCATGGAGGTTGTGGTAGAGGAAAGCTACCCCACGGGAACGGAAGATTTTCTGCCCTATCTGCAAAAGGTGGAGGAAACCGGAGCACAAGCCCTGGGCATGGCAGCATCTCCGCTGGACGACTTTATCAGGGCAGCCGCCCAGATGGAAGCCAATAATATCCATGTCAAGATGTTTGCCACCTCGGGCGCGGTACAGCAATTCCAGGACGCCCTGGGAAAAACCGCCGAATATACCTACGGACTGTCTGCCTGGGAACCCAGCCTTCCCTATCCCGGCATTGAAAGGTTCACCAACGATTACCGGGAAACCTACCAGCTGGAACCAAGTTTTCACGCGGCAGGAGCTTATGGAAGCTGCCAGCTGCTTCAAAAGGCCGTTGAAAAAGCAGGCAGTCTGGACGCCGATGCCATCAGGCGTGAGCTGCTCAACCTTGAAACCCAAACCATATTCAGCGATTTTGCCGTTGATGATAGAGGGTACCAGATCGCCAATACCGGTGTATTTATCCAATGGCAGGATGGAAAAAAGGAAGTAGTCTGGCCGGATGAGTATGCCACTGCCGACCCCCGTTTCCCCACACCGCCCTGGCATCAGAGAGAGCGGACCGAATCCGGGAAAACCGGGTACGGTCTATAACCACAATTTAATTACAATTCTTCCCTGCGCTAAAAAAATGTTGTAGTTTTGTGTTACCATTTTGAAATTTGGTAACATTATTCTACCCCATGCACATTGCAGACGGCATCATTCACCCAGGCATATCGGCAGCAGCAGCAGCAG
>PWHO01000209.1 GCA_003555385.1 Bacteroidales bacterium | reverse complement strand
TGCTCAGTACCCTGCGGGCGCCTGACCGGATCCCTTCTTCGTCATCTACAATCATCAATTTCAGTTTGCTCATCTTGCTGTATTTTTTGAGTTAGGCCGTTGAAATTTATTTTGGCTCACGTGGTAGTTTGATATTGAATGTGGTCCCCGTGGGACCATTTTCGGGATCGGTATTGGACCGTGCTTCGATCTTGCCCTGGTGCATTTTGACGATGCCGTACACCAGGGAGAGCCCCAGCCCGGTTCCTTTGCCTGCCTTCTTGGTGGTAAAGAATGGGGTGAAGAGTTTTTCCATGTGCTCTTCCGGAATGCCTGTGCCTTCGTCACGGAATTCGATGTATACGTTTTCCTCATCTCCCTTCACGCTGATGGTGAGGGTTCCCCCGTCAGGCATGGCATCGACAGCGTTTTTGGCCAGGTTGGTAAAAACCTGCACCATTTGTTCGGTGTCGACACTTACCCGGCGATCGGCCAGGTCTTCTTCAATGCTGGTTGCCACTTTATCGGGAACCACCACTGACTTCAGGCTCTTTTCCAGGAAATCGATGATGTCTACCTCGTCGGCTTTCACCTTGTTTTTCCTGGCGAAGTTCAGCAATCCTCCCACGATGTTTTTGCAGCGATCCACCTGCTGGACGATCAATTGTATATCTTCCCGTTTGGGGTCGTCTTTGTCCAGTTCATCCAGTACAATATTGCTGTACATGGTGATCACTCCCAGGGGGTTGTTCAGCTCATGGGCAATACCGGCGGCGATTTGGCCCATGCTGGCGAGTTTTTGCGACTGCTTCAGGGCTGATTCTGCGGAGGCCAGCTTTTCTTCCGACTCTTTCAGGGCCGTGAAATAGCGGTAAATCCTGTCTGTGGTAAAGCGGTAAATAAAGGCCAGCAGGAAGATGATGGCCAGCAGGGCGACCACGGTTGCGCCGCGGATGGCTCCCCGCACAATGTCCCTGTTTTCTGCATCCTTAATGATGGAGGCGGCAATATAGAGTTCAAAGGGTTCAAAATAGCTGAAGGCGAGGGGGCGTTGCTGTCCGTCTTTCTGGTAATGGAAAGTGCCTTCGGTTTGATTGAGCATTTGACCGAAGGCGTCGGCATCTGACCAGTCTTCTCCCTCCATGGACGGGTGGATCAGGATGTGCCCGGTTTTGTCGACCACAAAAGGGTATCCGCTTTCGCCGATGCGCAGCTCCTGCAGTATCCGGTTGAGCTCTTCCATGTCTTTTTCCCGGTCTCCGACATACAGTATCCCTGTCACTTCATCATTCATTTTGATGGGATCGTAAGCGGTCATATACCATTCATCCACTACGATGGCACGACCGAAATAGGTCTCACCCTTCAGCATGGATTCAGCGACCGGGGAGTCATTGGGGATGTAGGTATTTGTAGCGCGCTTACCGTCCATGCGTCGCACATTGGTCGAAATCCGGACGAAGCCGCTGTCAACTTGCTGGAAAATGGTCACCGTGCCGCCGATCAGCTCTGCCAGCCCGTCCACAAAAGCGTTACTTTCATGAAGTAAGTGGCCGTTGTGAACCCATTGGTTCAGCGTGGCCATGTGTTTTTCGCCGGTGTTCTGATTTTCTATTTCGGCAGATACGGTTTCTGCAAGGATCTGCAGGGGAGAGGCGTAAAATTGGTTATTGGCCACCCTGAGGTTTGATTCCACATTCTCCAGTTTGAGCACCCGTTCGCGCTCAAACATCATGGATATGGTCTTTACCTCAAGCTGCAGGGTGGTTTCCAGCTGTTGGTTGAAAGTGGAAATGGAACTTCTTACAAACCAAAGGGTCACGAGGGTGATTACCGTGACAATGATGAGTGTCAGCGGAAGGAACAGTCGTAACTTCAAAGGCAATCTGAATCTGATCTTCATGCTTCCTTCTCCCTTCAATTCTCCCTTCAGGAGGCCCGTGAAACATTTCCCGGCCTTGCCAGGGGCAGCTAAACAAAAAAGCGCCAATATAAGGGCAGTTTCCCTGTCCTTATATTGGCGCCTTGTCCGAGGCTTATTTTATGTGTTTTTCAATTTCGTCCAGGATCTTCTTGGCGTCAACGGGCTTTTTGATGAAACCGTTTACATTGAACCAGTGGCTGTTGCCTTTTTCGTCCATGTAATCGATTCCGGCCGTACCGTCTGTGATGTTTTTCACCAGCAATACCTGGAGATCTTTGAAGTTGGGATCTTTCCGGTACTCTCTGGCCATTTCCTGTACGGTAGATTTTGAGGTAACCAGGATATCAATGGAAGACTGGATCAGCGTAGGCATATTTTTGAATTCGGGGCTCTTCAGTATTTCCTGTGCAAGTTCGAAGCCTTCGAAATGAGTGGTCATCATTACGTCAAGGATCGCCAAATCGGGTTTTTTGGCACGCAGATTTTCCAGCCCTTCTTTCTTGTTCATGGCAGTTATCACTTCGTAGCCGGCTTTATTTAATATGGCTTTCATTGCGGTGATTACATCAATGTCGTCGTCAACAATTAAAATCTTTTTCTTGGTGGTTTCCATGACTCACTGTTTAATGGTTAGTAATACGATTTTGTCTTTCCACAGGTTCAATGACCATAATCGCTTTAAAAGAGCAAAATGTAAAATTAGTAATTTTTATCA